>JACCZZ010000348.1 GCA_013695715.1 Chitinophagales bacterium
CAGTCATGAGTTTTTGGAAAATATTTTTTGGATCCTTGCTGGCATTCGTACTAGGATCTTTTCTGGTTTTGCTGATCATTTTTTTATCTGTTGCAGGCATTGCTTCTTCTTATACCAATGAGGAGCCGGTTAAAATTAAATCTAATAGCCTTCTTAGCATTAATCTGAATTACGCGATTCCGGAACAGACCTCATATACTCCATTTGAGGGATTTTCCTTTACTGATTTTGAGCCTTCTATTGCTCCCGGAGTTTATGATATAGTGAAGAACATTGAAAAAGCAGCAGATGACCCTAACATCAAAGGCATATACCTCCATTTTGGATTTTTAGAGCTTGGCATGGCTAACACAGCTCAGCTACGAAACGCCCTTATTGATTTTAAGAAGTCAGGAAAATTTGTTGTGGCATATTCTGAGATCTACTCTGAAAAGGCATATTACCTATGCAGCGCAGCTGATAAGGTGGCGCTGAATCCGAAAGGAATAGTCGAATTCAACGGGCTGAATGCAAATATTATGTTTTTCAAAAATCTGCTGGACAAAGTTGGAGTTCAGGCGCAGGTTTTTTATGATGGTAAATACAAGTCAGCAACTGAACCATTCCGGCTTGATTCCATGAGCAATGAAAATCAGCTTATGACTTCTGTTCTGCTTAACGACGTTTATGACAAAGTAATGAAAAGCATAGCAGAAACCAGGAAAATAAATCTGTCAACCCTGGATAGCATAAATGACAATCTTCTTGTGCAAACTGCAGGAGATGCAAAGAAGTATGGTCTGGTAGATGAGGTGTGGTTTGAAGATGAGGTGCGTGCTTATCTGAAAAGCCAGCTTGATCTTAAAGAAGATGATGAGATTAATATGATATCCCTAGAAAAGTACATGGATGTGCGTGGTAAACAGGAACAAGTTTCCTTGAATACTGATAAGATCGCTCTACTTTTTGCATCAGGTGATATTGTTGATGGAAAAGGTGGAGATGATAACATTGGATCAGTAAAGTATACAGAACTGCTTCGTAAGCTTCGTGAAGACAAAAATGTGAAAGCCATTGTGTTGAGGGTAAATTCACCGGGAGGTAGTGCCTTGGCATCCGATGTAATTGCACGTGAAGTACAATTAGCTGCAGCTAAAAAACCTGTGGTGGTTTCAATGGGAGACTACGCTGCATCAGGTGGGTACTACATCTCTGCTTTCGCAAACAAAATCGTGGCCCAGCCAAATACATTAACGGGCTCTATCGGAGTCTTTGGCATTTTCCCTAATATGGAGAAATTACTAGAGCAGAAGCTGGGAATTTCTTTTGATGGAGTTACGACAGGTAAATATTCAGATTTTGGAGATATTTCAAGGCCTCTGCGTGAAGATGAGAAACTGATCATACAACGGGGTGTAGATTCAATTTATCGTGATTTCAAAGCTACTGTAGTAAAAGGCAGAAAAATCGATCCCTCATTAGTAGATACCATTGCTCAGGGGCGTGTTTGGACTGGCAGTCAGGCTTTAGAATTTGGATTGGTGGATACCTTGGGAGGACTGGAAGAGGCAATTGTAATGGCTTCAAGGCTCTCAAAATCTTCAAAGTACCGTGTTGTTGAATATCCCGAAGTAGATAAAGACATCTTCGAACTTGTAAGAATGTTTCGGGATACGAATGAAACCAGTTCCTTAAAAGATCAATTAGGCAGTTTTTATTCCGTATTTGAGGAACTTCAGCATATAGCCGCACTAAGTGGAACACAGGCTCGTATGCCAATGACCATAGAAATAAATTAGTTTAAATAACCTTTTTTATAAGCACAATAAGAGCTACCAATGCCCAGGTTCCTTCTAATATAATGAAAGGAACAAATTGTATCAGGTATGACGCATAGCATGAAATTGCAGCGCCTGTAATATTCAGGAAAATATAAATAAAACTGTTTTCATTCACAAACCTAAATACATTTAGAAAAAATCCTATCAATAACAAGCCTACTCCTACAGAAGCTATCAATGTAGGAAAATCCATATTAAAAAAGTTTCAATGGATTAAATAAGAAATGTTGCTGCGGAGCGATCAGTTTATTTAATAAGTATATGAGCATACTTATCTAAGGAGAGTAACATTTCCTCTAAGCTGTTCAGTTAATAGAAAATCATGTTCTTCACCTTCATATTCTAAAAACCAAACATAAGTACCCATAAGGGAAGGTTTATTGAAATAGAAACCATTCCATCCTGAGGTTGGGTCGCTGGTTGAAAATACCAATTCGCCCCATCGGTTAAATACTCTAAATGAATAGCTATTAAACGTACACCCTAAAGCTGGTATGAGTATATCATTGAG
>JACCZZ010000357.1 GCA_013695715.1 Chitinophagales bacterium
TTTCTTTACGGTACTAAAGCACAGAAGTTACTATCAGGATTCTTGGCAAAAACCTCAACCCTTTACCTGATAATTGAAAAAGACACCGTTTGGGAATGCAGTCCTGTTTCCAGCATTAGCAAATAAAATCCATTCATCACTGCATTTCCATTATTATCGTTGGCACTCCATTGCAAAAGATGTTGACCGCCATTCATAATTTTCTCGGAGATTACTTCAACTAATCTTCCTGTAACATCATAAATCTTAAGAGAAGCATGTTGCGAATGTAAAAGTGAAAACGAAATGGTGGATGATCCGGAAACGGGATTTGGATAAACAGTCAAATCGTGGTCAGCTTCTCCAGCAACATTAGATAATCCACCTGTCATTTCGCAGCCACTAATATTAAGAGTTATCGTTGAACCACTCTTTTTTATTTTGATACCGTATAAGGTAACCAGACTGCCATCGTAAATAAAAGAGTCTGACTGAACTAAAGCATTATTCTCATCATAATTCGCCCAAATAATGGTCTGACCAGTGATCGGATGGAAATGCTGCGTTCTTCGCAAGGTAATATCGGTATAGCAAGAGTCATATTGTTTGGGATCGAGTTGCCCCCCCACATAAAAATCTCTTACAAAACATTTGATAATATAACTGCATGTTTCATCAGAAATAGAATTATCGTCCCAGTCAAGATATCCATTTAAGGCTCCGTATGGATTTCCATTCGTAGTGGTACCGTTTCCCGGATTTTGGTTGATCGAACAATTTGAAAATGCCGGGTATGAAAGATCTGACTTGTATCGTGTATAAACCGGTGTAGTTTCGGCATTGGTAAATTGAGCATTGTCCCCACTGTGAGTACGCTGATCCCAAAACCAAACCCCACCGTGACGGTACGCATTGATTGTATCATACCAGTAAAACTGTTGGGGCCAGCCAGCCTTGGTATCATTCTTACCGTTTATTCCCTGTGCAAATGGTATTCCCGTCAGTTCATTGGTGCGCAGGAAGGTACGCAGGTCGCAGAAATCCCAAATTAGCATTGGGTCTGATGTGCCAGGATAGTAAACATCTGTTGGTATATTCGAAGTAGCCTTACAAAATTGATGCTCGCGCAAGTCTCCTGTTTTTGTCTTATACAGAATGTTTAGCAACTCCGGATAAATGCAGGCAACTTCAGAGGTCATGTTCATGGCCGTAAGCATACAGCCAAAGCCATTATGAGACTTGCCATGCATGTAAATTCGGGTGCTATCTATTCCCGATTGGCGCTTTGACCACCTGATGATTGCCTTAGAAATTTCCTGAGTAAAGGTTTTTACTGTGCCTGTAGTAACTATAGGATTGATATTATTTGGCAAGTACATGTCATAACTGTCATTATAGCCAACCCAGAAGGTTGATTCCCCATTGGGCAGCCAGTCATCTAATTGGAGTATGTTACAATCGGAGCAAAACTCACTTCCCATTTTCTTAAAAGGATTCTGATCCTGAAATTCCACATATAAACCGTGGCCAAGGCTGTTGCCCCTCTGCTGTATCGTGAAATTGTAACCATAAGAGCCTGCATGATTAAAGGCCGGCCAATGTGGTGCATCCTGATTATTTCCCCATATTACGTATTCATAGCTGGTATCACCCTGAATAGTTATTGCCTGAAGAACTGCTTGCGGCTGGGCTATTGTTTCACTTATCGGAATCACGAGGCTGTTGCTCCCCGGTACAACTGACAGATCTTCCTGGTTATCAAAAAGTGTTGTTACTGTGACTGCATAATAGGAGAGATTGTTTTCAGTGCTTGTTGCTACATATAATCCTTGATCGCCGTCAAGCGGAGGTAGGTTAGGGCTAATGATGAAATAAATATTTTCATCTTCTATCTGTGACTTGCGCATATTCTTAGCTGAGTTATCTCTTACATACCCAAGATAAAGATCTGCGGTTAATTGGGTAGATGAAACAATAGGACTAGAAGATCGATAAACTTTATATTTCAGGTTTGTGGCAGCTGGATTTTGCCATGTTAGAAAAACCTGTCCATTCTGATAAAATGCATTTAGTTGTTCAACATTATAGCCAAAGGAGCTTGTAGAAATGATGAATAGAAACAGAACCAAAATACATGAAACAGACAGTCCAAAAAATTTCACGAGATGATGATTATTTTGTTAAAGTACTCTATTTAAAGGGGAGATAGGCGGTTCGCCTTTGGATACTGGAAATCTGATACGCATTTTTATAGTACTTGTTTCACTGATGATTACACGGCTCAGCACTTATTTATCGACTTTATGATCTAAGTATTTCATTATCGGGAATCCATTACTGTTCCGGTAATACTGGATGAAGGCCTTTCTATTCATATATGGTTGATATGGTTAAAATGCGAATAAAACAGAATGTATAAATCCAACAACGTAAAAGCGTGCTGCTTAAATATGAATTACAAGATGTTTTTACCCAAATATACATGGAATGCATTTTGAACACGCACCATTCCCTTCACCCTCAAAATTTTCAATTAACTTTGTCGTCCTTTTTATTACTACCTGAAGTCTTGCGGTGTAGAGAAGAATTTATGTATTCATCTTGTAACCATCTTGACTATCGCTAAAAGAAAGCAGCATGTTTGGCTTCATTACTAAATTACTCGGAGGAAACAAGTCGGAAAAAGATGTCCGCACAATTGAACCTATCGTTGAACAAATATTGGAGGAATATGAAAAGTTAAGCACCCTATCCAACGATGAACTCCGTTCAAAAACTCTCGACTTTAAAGAACGAATCAGAGCACACATACATGAGATTGATGAAGAGATAATCAATTTAAAAACGGAAGCGGAAAATGATGAAGTTTCATTTGATGAAAAAGAGGAGCTCTATAAAAAAATTGATGGTCTTGAAAAAGACCGCGATGATAAGCTTGAAGAAATCCTGAATGAACTGCTGCCAGAAGCCTTTGCTGTTATGAAGGAGACAGCACGCCGCTTTACGGAAAATGAGACTCTTACCGTAACTGCCACAGATTTGGATCGTGACCTTGCAGCAAGAAAAGATTTTATTACCATCGACGACGATAAAGCTCTTTATAGGAATACATGGCTCGTACGAGGCTTGCCAGTTACATGGAAAATGGTTCACTACGATGTGCAGCTTATAGGCGGTATCGTTTTGCACCAGGGAAAAATTGCCGAAATGGCAACTGGCGAAGGAAAAACGCTCGTTTCTACCTTGCCTGTTTACCTAAATGCTCTCACGGGACTGGGTGTTCATCTGGTAACAGTCAATGATTATCTGTCACGCCGTGACTGTGAATGGAATGGCCCTCTATTCGAATTTTTGGGAATTACCTTAGACTGTATTGATAATTACCCACCCCATTCTCCAGAGCGCCGTAATGCATACAACTGCGACATCACTTACGGCACCAACAATGAATTCGGCTTCGATTATCTGCGCGATAATATGTCGCGATCAAAAGAAGAATTGGTACAAAGAAAATTGCATTATGCAATGGTTGATGAGGTGGATTCTGTATTAATTGATGATGCCCGTACGCCATTGATTATTTCAGGGCCTATTCCAAAAGGAGAAGATCAGCAATTTCAGCAGATGAAGCCCCGCATATTAAAGTTGGTAGAAATGCAGAAGCGGGCGGTGAATCAATTCCTGAACGATGCAAAAAAATTAATTGAGGA
>JACCZZ010000376.1 GCA_013695715.1 Chitinophagales bacterium
GTATTTTGACTTGGACATTTTTTCGAATCCTATAAACTTGACTTTGAAACAATCTTTTTGACCTGTTACAGGATAGAATTTCCCTCCTTGATAAAAACCATTATCAGTTACAAACAATGAATCTTCATGGGCAGGCAACACGGAAATGAATTTATCTATGTCAAGATTAAATAGCTCATTCGTTGAATTAGAAATCGGATCAACAGCTCCAAGAGGGACATAAGTAGTGTTTAGTTGACTGACACCAATCTTAGCTGAGATTAGATCGCCTTTATCTTTATAGCTAATAAAAATATTCTTTGCTGGTATTGAAATCTCTACTATTTGACCATTACTAAACTTGATTGCCTGCACACCCTCTGACAAGGATCCTTCCACAACATTTATCTCATTCTCCCTTCTACTTGATGCTACTAAAATTTGATGAGTAGCCGCTTGCAATTTCCCCTGATTCACAAGTTTCTTTGCTGGTTCATCAAAAGGAATAAATCCGAAATCAAACAAAAATTTTGTGCAAAATCGGAAGTACATCAGGTGGCCGGTTGCATGCTCATCACCACCAACATATAAGTCAACATTTTGCCAGTAGTCTATGGCTTCTTTAGATGCAAACTCATTGTTATTGTTTGGGTCTTCGTAGCGGAGATAATACCAGTTGCTACCTGCCCATCCGGGCATGGTGGTTAGTTCATACTCATATATTCCTTTGTACTTCCATTCTTTTGCTCTCGCCAACGGTGGCTCACCACTTTCCGTAGGTAAATATCTGTCAACTTCAGGAAGCACTATCGGCAAATTTTTTTCATCTACTGTATGTGGTATTCCTTCTTCATCATAATAGATTGGAATTGGTTCTCCCCAGTAACGCTGCCTTCCGAAAATAGCGTCGCGCAGTTTGTAATTTATCTTGCGGGATCCTATCTCTTGCCTGACAACTTCTTCTATAGCTTTTGTGATTGCTTCTTGTACTGTCAAATCATCTAAAAAATCTGAGTTGCAAAGGATTCCAGCTTTTTCATCGAAAGAATTTTCTTTTACATCAATCCCTTTAAGAATTGAGATAATTGGCAAATTAAATTTGGTTGCAAAACGGTGATCACGTTCATCATGGCCAGGTACTCCCATTACTGCACCTGTGCCGTAGGTTGCAAGAACATACTCACTAATCCAAATTGGGATTTGTTGTTTTGTAAATGGATGCACAACATAAGAGCCGGTAAACTGGCCTGTTACTTTCTTAATATCCATCATCCGATCGCGCTCACTGCGGTTCTTCGCATATATGACGTATTCCTCCACTGCCGTTTTATATTCTTCCGTTGTAAGTTGCGGCACCAACTCATGCTCTGGTGCAAGTGTGATGAATGAAACGCCGAAGATGGTATCAGGGCGAGTAGTGAAGACTTCGATGTTTAAGTTGATACCACATACTTCAAACTTTAAGCTACACCCTTCGCTTTTTCCAATCCAGTTTCGCTGAGTTTCTTTGAGTGACTCACTCCAATCAATTTTTTCTAAATCTTCGAGCAACCGCTCAGCATAGGCTGTAATTCGAAGACTCCATTGCTTCATCAATTTTCTTTCCACCGGATAACCACCACGTTCACTCACACCTTCTTTCACCTCATCGTTGGCAAGCACTGTCCCAAGCGCGGGGCACCAATTAACCCATGAATCAGCAAGGTAAGCAATGCGATAGTTAAGAAGAATATTACTTTTTTGAGCAGCGGAAAAACTCTCCCATTGGTCTGCAGAAAAAAAGGAACTCTCATTACACGCGGCATTTACCTTCTCATTTCCGTTATCCTCAAATTCCTTTATGAGCAGATCAATTGGTTCAGCCTTATTAGTAGTCTTATTATACCACGAATGAAAAAGTTTAATAAATATCCATTGCGTCCATTTGTAAAATTTCGAATCGCTTGTTCGCACCTCCCTGCTCCAGTCGAAGCTGAAGCCGAGCTTATCCATTTGTGACCGGAAAGTTTTTATATTTTCTTCTGTGGTTATAGAAGGGTGCTGGCCTGTCTGAATAGCGTACTGCTCAGCAGGCAATCCAAAGGAATCGTAGCCCATGGGATGCAACACATTAAATCCTTTCAGCCTTTTATATCTGGCTATGATATCTGAGGCAACATATCCCAGAGGATGGCCCACATGAAGTCCCGCACCAGAGGGGTAGGGAAACATATCAAGCACATAATACTTAGGTTTTATGGAATCTGTCTCTGAGTGAAATACGTTTTGCCGTTGCCAGAAACCCTGCACTTCGGTTTCAATATCTTTAAAATTAAACTCCATAGCCTTAGCTAAACCTGATTTCTGCAAAACTAACATTTCGCTTGCTCTCTGATC
This sequence comes from Chitinophagales bacterium, assembly GCA_013695715.1. Taxonomy (GTDB): domain Bacteria; phylum Bacteroidota; class Bacteroidia; order Chitinophagales; family UBA10324; genus JACCZZ01. The sequence goes on from JACCZZ010000376.1 coordinate 2,356, forward strand.
TTCAAACCAGGCACATTAGTATTCTTTCAGAGTACTTACTATTAAAGACACTCTATTTGTTTCAAACAGATTATGTTGAGAAATATGCCGGAAATTTTATGATAGTTACACGCCTGCTGAACAGCTATATGATGACCATATAGCTTCAACTCTAAAGAGGTTATTTGTTGTTGATAAATGTTTCATAGGTAATATTTGCTGCAACCAGCGTTATGTATTTTTGCCGCAGAAAAATATGTAATGACTGAAAAGAGAAGGACAATTTATGGGCGGTTTAAACCCAATCATATATACAGCATACTTAGCATTGGACTTGTCTTATTCATGCTTGGCTTGTTGATTTTATTATTTATTCATGGAAATAAACTCGCTAATCAGTTTAAAGAAAATATTGGGTTTACAGTAATTATTAAAGACAACATAAAGGAAA
>JACCZZ010000409.1 GCA_013695715.1 Chitinophagales bacterium
GGTATGGCAGGAGCTCAAGCTATGCTGCCAAAAAAAAATGTGCTTGTAATTAACGCAGGTACTTGCATTACTTATGATGTTGTTACAAGTGATGGGGCATATTTTGGAGGAAACATTACTCCGGGAGCGGAGATGAGGCTCAAAGCTCTCAATACTTTCACTGATAGATTGCCGTTAATCAGAAAGCAATTGTCAAACGAGCTTTTTGGGAGAAGCACTTCCTCGGCAATTTTGACCGGGGTAGTTCGCGGTTCTTACTACGAGATTAGCGGTTTTATTTCAGACTATCATAAAAAATATAAAGGACTAAATGTTATACTAACAGGAGGCGATGCTCCATTCTTTGAAAGCATAATGGAAACGAAGATATTTGCCCCAAACCTGGTGTTGTACGGTCTCAATAAAATACTTTCTCTTAATGAATAGAATTAAGTTTTTAGCAATTACATTATTAGTAACCTATTATATTTCAACTGCAAGTGCTCAAACAAATGTTCCCTATACACGTTATGCATTAGGCACCTTGTTTAATCCTGAATTTACAAATCTTAAAGGTTGGGGTAGTGTATCTGCTGCTTATCACAACCCTTTCAATATTAATTTTGCCAACCCTGCATCTTACAGTGACGTTAAGCTAACCACTTTGGATGTTGCAGGCTTTGGCAGCATTCTTCATATTAAAAGCCAAGACACCTCTGCAATATTTGGAGACGGCAGTGTTTCAAATATTGCGCTTGCATTTCCGGTAGTAAAGAATAAGTTGGGAATGGCTTTGGGCATTACTCCATACAGCCGGGTAAATTATGCTATTAGCCAGTTTAACGATAGTATAGCAGGAATGGGTGAATCATTTAACCTTTTTCAGGGACAGGGGGGGCTTTACAGGTTATTTGCAGGTGGTGGATATAAAATAAAACAGTTTTCAATCGGAGTAAATGCCTCATACCTTTTTGGAACAATTAATTACAGCGATATTCTTGCCTTTCCCGATACTATAAATGCTTACAATACAAGAAAGCAGGAGTCAAGAACTATTGGTGATTTTATTTTTGATGGTGGAGTTCAATATAGATTTCTGTTAGGGAAAAACAAATCTTATGCACTTGATTTGGGTGCAGCCGGGAGCCTGAATACGAGCCTGGCAACCAAAAGAAATGTTATCTACGACAGGTTTATATATAAAGATGAAAATGGGAACGGCACCCTCACTCCAAACCCGGTAGATACCATATATTCTTCCACAGAGGAAAAAGGAAACGTGGTGGTACCCGGGTATATTTCAGCTGGTGCTATTTTCAGTAAGCTAAATAAATATTCTATCGGAATAAATTACAAATATGCTCCCTGGAGTCAATACCGTTCTTTTGATTCAACAGATATAACAACAGACTCCTGGCAATTTTCTGCTGGTGGTGAGGTGACACCCAACAGCAAGGCATTTCAAGACTATTGGAAGACAATTACCTATCGCATTGGGATGCAATATGGAATAAATTATATTCAGTTTAACGGTGAAGACCTTACTCAAACGGGTATTAGCATCGGAGCAGGGTTTCCCCTTAGAAGAAGCTTTTCGCAATTTTCGCTCTCAGGAGAATGGATACACATAGGCTCATTGAAAAGTAATCCTTTAACGCTTTCATATTTTACCTTAACAGCAGGATTTACGCTAAATGATAAATGGTTTCAGAAGCGCAAATTTGAATGATGTACACTACTAATCTACTTACTCTCAAAATAGGCTTAATGTAAATTTGGAGAGTTATTATCATTTATAATAATGTTCCGTAAATCCTATTTTATATCTGTTGCGATGGTTCTTGCCTTAGCTGCCTGTGAAAATGATATGGAGGTTGTAAACAAAATAACCTCTAAAAAAGAGGTGTCAGAGGAAGGTGGGAAGGATATTGAAGTATTGTACAGTGACTTGGGTAAAGTAAAGGCTAAGCTGAATGCTCCAACGATGTTGCGGTTTCGTACTAAAGAGCCTTATACAGAACTACCCGATGGATTAAAGATCGCTTTTTATAATGAGGATATGAAGGTTGAAAGTCAGCTTACTGCAGAATATGGAATATCTTATGATAAAACTGATAAGATGATTGCCCGGAATAATGTGGAGGCAATAAATATTTACGGCAATAAGTTAAATACTGAGGAATTGGTTTGGAATCAAAAAACACAAAAGATATCTTCTGAGAAATTTGTTAAGATCACAACTAAAGATGAGATTATCTTCGGAGACGGCTTTGAATCAAATCAGGATCTCACAAATTATAAGATAAAAAAAATTAGAGGTACTATCAGGTTGAAAGACAATCCCATCAATCCATAAATGCACTTGAAGGCCCACAAGAGATTACTTCGGGCGATGAGATATCTGGGCTGGATTCTTAATTAACATGTTATTAAAATTGCTATTGTACTGAAAAATAGTTGGTAGATCAGATAAGACTTAGTTCGTAATATGCGTCCCTTATCTGAAGAGGAAACAAGCTTTGGTGAGCTTCTTAACCCGTAATTTCATCTATGGTAGAAGAAGAACTATACCATGACAGCGCTCCGCTCACTGATTATTTCAGCAAGTTCCTTAGAAAAATTGTCAATTTATAATTTGCTCTCCCTGCTTAATGTCTGAAAGTTTTATCAGACTTTCCCTTTGCAATAATTTAGTGAAAACCATTTAACTAAACTTCAATCAAGCTCTTACCCACAAAGCCTTCAAAGAATTTTGCCGACCTGATTTTATGTATCTATTTCCCGCTCAACCGTAGGTACAACACCTGTTTGGATAATAGCCCTTAAAAACGTTATTTTGCAATCCTCTCAAATTTTATTAAAGAATGGCAATAATTGGTGTAATAAGAAACCGGATGGGTCCTATCATAGTGATTGTGATAGGTTTAGCGCTAGCCGTATTCGTGTTAGAAACCGCTTTAAATTCTAATTCGTCACTGCTGAAGGCAAACAAAGATATTGTCGGTGTTATTGATGGAGAAAAGATTCATTATCGTGATTTTACAAATCAGGTTGATGAAACGGTAACTACCTATAAACTTCAAACAAATCAACCAAATGTAGATGATAATACTACCTATTCTCTTCGTGACCAAACCTGGAATCAACTAATCACTGATCAGATCAATGGATCTGAATATCGCAAGCTGGGTTTAACAGTTTCTTCAGATGAGTTAAAGGACATGTTTTTGGGGAATAATCCAGTGCCGGAGATCAAACAGGCATTCACCAATCCGCAGACGGGTATTTTCGATCCTATGGCAGTAAAGAATTACATCGAAAATCTGGATCAGTCTGCTGAGGGAGAACAGCCGGGAGAAAGGCGTGCCCGATGGGTCGCTTTTGAAAAAGCTCAAAAGGAGAATAGGCTTCTTACAAAATACCAAAACCTGATTGCAAAAGCCATATATGTTCCTAAATGGCAGGCTGAGATGGATTACAATGAGAAAAATACCAGGGCATCCATTCAATATGTAATGATACCCTATACAACCATCTCTGATTCAGCAATAAAAGTTACTGACGAGGAACTGCAGGATTATGTAAATAAACATAAAGAACAGTTCAAGCAGGAAGAAAGCCGCCAGCTTGACTACGTAATATTTCCTGTAATCCCCTCTAAAGACGATACCGTAAGGGTAAAAAAAGATATAGATGAAATCTATTCAAAGCTCATTGCAGCGCCGGAAGATACAAACCTGATTAAGCTGAATTCAGAGAGTGGCCTTGATAAATTTTACTATTCTAATGAGAAGATTACCTCCGCCTTCGTTAAAGATACCTTACTAAAGGTTCCTATCGGAACAATTATAGCTCCTTATTTTGAAAATGGCAGCTACCGCATCGCCAAACTCATGGACAGGAGAGAAGTTCCCGACTCGGTGAATGCACGCCATATATTAATTCGTGTAGAGCCTGGAGCTGATACCGTTGCTGCTAGGAAAAAGATTGATAGTATCTATACGGCCTTCTTAGCCGGATCTTCTTTCGATTCGCTTGCTATGAGATTTTCGGATGATAAAGGATCAGGACAAAAAGGAGGTGACCTGGGTTTTATGACTCAGGGACAAACTGTAAAAAGTTTCAACAACTACCTTTTTTTTGAAGGGAAGATAAATGAGACTAAAATTGTTAAAAGCGAGTTTGGATATCATCTTATACAGATAGTTGAAACGAAAAATATTCAACCTTCGGTACAAGTCAATTTCATTACTCGCCCTTTAGAAGCAAGTTCCGAAACAGACAAAATAATATTCGACCAGGCAACACAGTTTGCCAGTGCTAATAGAACCAGAGATGAATTCAATAAGTCTGCGACCACAAATAAGCTTAACAAGCAGACTTCTCCAGCTGTTCAGAAAAATGCTTATCAATTACCCGGACTTACTTCAGCAAGAGATGTTGTTAAATGGGCTTATCAGGCAAAATTAAACGAAGTATCCCCTGTTTTTTCCTTACAAGATAATTATGTGGTAGCTGTGCTGACAGGTATTAAAACAGAGGGAACCATGAGTATTGATGATGCAAGGCCGCAAATAGAAGCTGCCATCAAAAAAGAAAAAAAGGCTCAGCAGATTACTACTAAGCTATCAGCTGCAACCTCTCTTAACGCAACTCTGGAATCATTAGCAGTAAGTGAGAATCAGCCAGTTAAAACAACAGAAAATGTAATGTTTGCTAACGCATATGCTGAAAACATTGGCTATGAACCTAAAGTGATCGGCCAGATTTTTTCATTGAAGGAGAATTCTATATCAAAACCAATTGCTGGTGAACAAGGTGTCTTTGTAGTTTCTGTAAAGGAATTAAGTAAACCTTCACCCATAGCGGATTATAATTCTTTTACGCAACAACTGCTCACTTCGTTGCAGCCGCGTGTTCAATATGGGCTCACAGAAGCATTAAAAAAATCCGTGAAGATTCAAGACGATCGCTATCTGTTTTTCTGATGTGCTATAACCTTGAGCCAGGAATTGTTTAGTCTGAACCATCCTGTATCTTTTCATTGTTATTCTCGTTGTAAATGAATTATAATATGAATTCGTCAGAAAAATTAATCAATAGGGTTGCGGAGAGCAGCCTGATCACACTTGATTTAGAAGAGCTTTATATTTCATCTGAAGATAAAGCCATATTTGATCTGAAGGATTATCTGTTTATGGGGTTAATTCTTAAAGAAAAACATTTTCGTGAATCATTAAAGGCTATTGATTGGGAGCAATACCGTTCTAAAAATGTAGCAATACATTGCTCAGCCGATGCAATTATACCTATATGGGCTTATATGCTTATAGGAGTGTATCTCGAACCAGTGGCACAGCGTTTTTATTTTTGTGAACCCAATCAAATAGATGAAAAGATTTTCTTTGAACTACTATCTGCTTTAGATATTACGCGATATATAGATCAGCGCATTATTATAAAAGGTTGCAGTAACAGACCAGTACCTGTAGCAGCTTATTTAGAAATTACACGCAAGCTTCGGCCTGTAGTTCGAAGCCTGATGTACGGTGAAGCATGCTCAAACGTACCTCTCTACAAGCAAAAACCTGTTGCAATGCATTCATAAATATGCTGGAAAAATTAATTGGCAAACTCGCACAGGTTTTATTGGTTATTACCATTGGTCTGGGTATATTTTTCACGATAGGCTCTAAAAGAATAGAACATGCACCTCAGCCGGTGAAATATAGATATGAAGAAGTACGATCTCCTTTTGATAATAAAATATATGCTCTGAAAATTCCGGAAAAAATGGACTTTGCTGGTGAAACTGTTCCGTTATCTGAAGCCGATGTACAGGAACGCCTTGACCGGGAAATGCTGATTAATGCATACTGGCATTCTCAAACATTATACATCATGAAGCAATACAGCAAACAGATTAAATTTATTGAACCTATCCTTGAGCGCAATGGTATTCCTCACGATTTCGTTTATCTCTGTATTGCTGAAAGTGGTTTACAATATAATGCGCTTTCCGGAAGTGGTGCAATGGGCTTGTGGCAATTCATGAAACCTACCGCCCAAAAATATGGTCTCTTAATTAATGAGGAGGTGGATGAACGGATGAATTACGAAAAAGCCACTGATGCAGCCTGCAAATATTTTAAGGAGGGAAAGGAACGATTTGGAAGCTGGACTATGGCTGCGGCCTCATTCAATATGGGAATAGATGGACTTGACAAGGTATCCAGAATGCAGGCTACTAATAACTATTTTGACCTCTATTTAAATAAGGAAACAAGCAGGTATGTTTATCGCATACTTGCTTTAAAAGAGATATTAAGCAATCCTACCAAGTATGGATTCTTTCTCGAATCTGAGGACTTTTACGAGTCAATCAACTACAAAACAGTTACTGTAGATTCTTCAATCCACAATCTAACTGAGTTTGCAAAAACCCAGGGTACCAGCTATAAAATGTTAAGAGTTATGAATCCATGGATGATTGGTTATTCGCTTACTAATAGTAGCCGGAGAACCTTTGAATTTAAAATTCCGGTTCAATAGAATATTCCTCAAAGAGTAATCATTTGTAATAAGTGTTGAAATCTTTTTTCGGCGAATTATTCTTAGTAATTCATAAACTAATAATTTAGGAGCTGAAGAAAAAATGATACCTGATGCTGCGCAGGTTTTTCCATAAAGAGATTACAGAGGCGGGTTGCGATGAGGCTGGGAGAGGATGCCTTGCGGGACCTGTGTTTGCAGCGGCGGTGATACTTCCTAAATATTTCTCTCATCCGCTGCTGAATGATTCAAAGCAGCTTACCGAAGAAGAGCGATATTTTCTTCGTCCGATCATTCAACAGAAAGCAATCGCCTGGGCATTTTCGCAGGTAACACCTAAAATGATTGATAAGATTAACATTCTTAAAGCATCCATTTTGGCTATGCATAAGGCACTGGATCAGTTGAACGAACGCCCGTCTTTTATTCTTGTCGATGGTAACAGATTTAAGAAATATAAAAGAATTCCACATCA
>JACCZZ010000028.1 GCA_013695715.1 Chitinophagales bacterium
ATTCCTACGAGGGATACGTTTTCAAAATCTAATCCTTTCGTAACCATTTGTGTTCCTACGAGCACTTGTGTTTTTCCACGTTCAAATTCACCTATGATTTTTTGATAGCCAAATTTCTTTTTCACCGCATCATAATCAAGTCTTGCAACCTCCACCTCAGGCAGAAGCTGCTTTAGCTCATCCTCCACCTTCTCAGTTCCAAATCCGGTAATCTGTAAATGGCTGCTGCCGCAGGCGGGGCACTGGGTGAATGAATTTTTACGATGACCGCAGTAATGACATTTTAATTCATGCTGAAATTTATGATATGTGAGATGAACATCACAATTCGGGCACATTGCCGTCCAACCACAATTTTCACATTCCATATATGGAGCATAGCCACGCCTGTTTTGAAAAAGTATTGCCTGTTCTTTTTTATCAAGGGCGGTTTTCAGTGCGTCTAATAATTCTCTTGTGAAAAGCGAGTGCATCAGTTTTTTCCGCTTTGCCTCCTTCACATCAGCAATAATTATATCAGGCATTTCAAGTCCGGCGAAGCGCTCATTTAATTCTGTAAGTCCGTACTTCCCATTAAGAGCATTATGATAACTCTCGAGCGATGGTGTCGCGCTTCCGAGCAATGTTTTAGCATTAAAAAGTGAGGCGAGGTATATTGCGGCATCGCGCCCGTGATATCGTGGAGCCGGATCATTTTGCTTATAGGATGGGTCGTGTTCCTCATCTACTATAACAAGGCCCAACTGATCAAAGGGAAGAAATAAAGCAGAGCGCGCACCGAGAATAATATTGTATTCTTTCTGTAAAAGCTTATTCCATATCTCTACCCGTTCCTGTTGATTGAATCTCGAATGATAAATGCCTATCTTATCTCCAAATTGTTTTCTCAACCGCTCAATGATCTGGGCTGTAAGGGCAATTTCAGGAAGAAGGTAAAGAACCTGTTGCCCTTTAGCAATCACTTCCTCAATCAGACGTAAGTACACGTTAGTTTTTCCGCTTCCGGTAACGCCATAAAGCAGCACTACATTTTTGGTAATGAATTGCTCCCGTATTTGCTCCAGAGATTTTTGTTGTGCTGGGGTAAGATTGAAGGATGTAAGTTCAGAAGTGCTATCATTTACCCTTCCAGTTTGTTTTTTTTCCTGAAAAAAAATTTTCTTCTTCAAAAGCGAATGCATTGCGGAATCAGCATTTTTTGATTTCTCAAGCAGCTCAGCTTTCAGAATTGGTTTATAACCAGAACCACGTGAATGACTCAGATGAAAGAATGTCATCAGCAATTCAAGTTGCTTTGGTGCTTTTTTTTCAAGCTCCTCAAAGACAGGTCGCAGGTTTTCATCTTTTGTAAGCTCAGATGCAAGTGATATGTAAGTTTCTGTTTTTGGTTTGAATCTTTCAATGAGCCCCTCTTTAACGATTATGATATTTTTTTTTAGCAGAGACTGGACTACCGGATAGACTGTTTTAAGCTGAAGGATTTTTGTAACCTCCTGAATCTTCAATTCTTTATGGATGGATAAAGCTTCTGCTATCAGATATTCTTTGTCCGGAAGATTAGTTACAGAATCGTTGAATGATGGATGCAGCGTGATTGTTGTCTCGCTTTCCAGCTTAAATCCTGCTGGCAAGGCCGCATTCATCACTTCACCCTCTGAACACAGGTAGTAAGATGAAATCCATTCCCAGAATTTGAGTTCTGTTTCAGAAACGATAGCGCTCTCATCAAGAACTGAAAGAATTTGCTTGACCTTGTACTCTTTAGGTGCTTCATGATGCACACGCTTGATGATGCCGGCATAAATTTTTCTTTTTCCGAATTGAATCTCAACCCTTTTACCAACAGTAGCAACACTTTCCAATTCCTCTGGTATGCCGTAGTTATAATTTATTTCTAAAGACAACGGAAGAATAACTTCAGCAAAAGCAGTGATAGTGCTATTTAATCCTTCAATTTCCATCTTGCTAAGTAAAAACCATTCATAAATAATCTCATCATCCACATTGCATTTGTAAAGATTTAATTGAGATGAAAATCACTTGTATTTAAAATTTATATGAGCAACGCTAATCTAAATTTGGTGCCCTGTAAAATGGTTTTGAAGCATCGAATATTTTCCGATAGGTACGATAGCGCTTGGTAACTGTTGTTCCCAAATTTTCAACCATCTTAATCATCTTTGGATTAAAATCACCTATCCAGTTCATCTCAAGATTCCTATATTTTTTTAAAGGCTGAACTACCTTAGCCGCTGAGATGATGAGTGCACCGTCAATGCCTTTCCCCTGAAATTCAGGAATAACTCCGAACAGCACGCCAAACATTTTATCTATTTCTCCCCGCCACCGGTAATATGCAAACTTTAATTTTCCAAGAAGATCAATTCTTCCATTCAGATGTCTGATTACCTGGTTTATTTC
>JACCZZ010000051.1 GCA_013695715.1 Chitinophagales bacterium
TTTATAAGGGTGTAATCCAATTTTATTGCAATGGAAAATAAAAAGAAATCCTTTTTTTATAATAACAGCTTGAGTATAGTATTTGTAATATTCACATTACTGGCACTCACGGGACAATATATTACCGGATGGCATGAATATAATGAATTTCTACAGGAACATGACCAGCCTTCAATTGCTCTGTCGCAATACGTAAGAAGCGGTCATTTTCTACAGGCAACCTTTGAAAACTGGGAGAGTGAATTTTTTCAGATGGCACTTTTTGTGATACTTACAATTTTCCTGCGCCAGAAGGGTTCATCAGAATCAAAGAAATTAGACGGAGAGGAAGAGGTGGATGAAGAACCTAAAGATCATCCGGGCGCACCATGGCCTGTTAAAAAGGGTGGCTTCATGCTGAAGATTTATAAACATTCATTATCTATTGCGTTGCTGCTGCTCTTTATTCTTTCCTTTGCAATGCACTGGTATGGAAGCTGGAAGGATTACAATCTTAATCAAACATTAGACGGTAAAAGTCCGGTTGCTATGATTAATTATTTAGGCATTTCAAGGTTTTGGTTTGAATCTTTTCAGAACTGGCAAAGTGAATTTCTTTCAATATTTGCCATTGTATTTTTATCTATTTATCTGCGACAAATTGGTTCGTCACAATCGAAAAAGGTTGATGCTCCTTACGATGAGACAAGAGAATGAAAGATGTATCTTGAGAAAAAAATTGTATCAATGAGGTAATTGTAAAAAGCTGCTCATTTATTAACTTCGTGAAGCATGAAATTTCTAAAGCCTAATTATATCCAGCTTATTCTAATATCTATTCTCATAATCAGCTATAAAACCAGTTCTTTAGCACAATCAATTCCTAAAACAAAACCAGTGGATACAACCTATATTGGAAACAATCCATATAAATGGTCTGTAAGATTGTATTCACAAACTAAATATAATCGTTTTAATATCTCTGGTGGCAGCAGCAAAAGGATCTTCTACACTCCTACCTCAAAACTTTCCATTGGCCTCGGAGCTTCATATTACAACTTTTTTCTCGACCTTGGTGCTAACGTCAACTATACCAGGAAAAGCGATACTGTTTCACAAACAAAAAACTTTGACTTGCTCGGCTCAGTGTATGCTGTACAACATATTTTAGACTATACTTTTCAATTATATCAGGGATTTTTTAGTGATACAACTAAAACGCTGTCAGGATTAGATAAAGATCCTAAAACTTTTAGGCAGGACTTGCGAATATTTAATGTGGGTGCTAACTACAATTACCTTTTTAACTATAAGCGATTTTCATTTACAGCGCCCTTTACAGGCATTCAGATTCAAAAGAAAAGTGCAGGCTCTCCTATGGCAGGCTTCTTTTTCAGCTATTATGACCTCCGTGCCGATTCAGCCATTCTTCCTGCAAACATTTCTTCTGAATTCAATATTAAAGCAAACATCTCTGAAGCAAATATTCTAAGTGCCGGCTTACTCGGTGGCTATGCATATACGCTGGTGTTGCCGCTGCATTTTTTCATTACTCTTTCTGCAAACCCCGGAATTTCATTCAACATTGGCGATGCAAAGTCAATAAAGTACTATTCTATTGGTCATCCTGCAACAGTGTCATTCAAACTCCTATCAAGAAATGCAGTTGGTTACACAGGCACCCGATGGTATGGATTCTTTTCATGGCTGGCTGATGCTTATTATGTCCCGATAGGTTATGGAAATCATTTAACGTATAATACTGGCAAGTTTAAATTTCTGGTGGGCTACAGATTTATTAAAGATGATCATTCACCAAGAAAACGGTTTGGCTTAAAAGGATTTTAACTTTTTGGGTAATTGTTGTTTTCTGGAAAACGTTCTTTGATTCTATCTACCATTTCACTCACCGCGGGGCAGATTCCAATATTTTCATACAGCACATGCAGTTGCTCAGGCGAAAGTCTGAGTTTCGCTGGGGGATAAGTGCGACAACCCATGGGTCGCACTTCGTAGATTTTACATTTATTATCATCTCCAAGAAATACACAGGGCATTTTCTTGGTGAAATATTCATAATCCGGATCAGGTTTTAAATATTTTTTGATGAATCTCTCCGGCTTCATGCCGAGATGGCGTGAAACACGGTTGATGTCAGGCTTTTCAAAAACAGGTTGTGCAATCCTGCAACAGTTTGCACATTCAAGACAATTGATGTGAGCAAAAGCGTCATCATGCGCCTGCTGAAATGCTTTATCTACTCCTCTTGGCTTGTCAGCTTTCAGCCGGTCAAACAATTTCTTATTCTTTTGGCGCTCGACTTTCGCCTTTTTCTTCACATGCTCAATAAGTACAGAATACGCGGGAGTTGCTGCCATAGTAATTGCATGCTAATGTAGGTAAGGAGATGTATAATTCGCAACTCCTGAATAAGTAGATATTAACACGATTCTTTATTGTACCATATTGTTTCTCATTAAAAACGCACGTTCCACATATTTTCCTATGATATCATATTCAATATTTACAGCATCACCTGATCTCAAATGATGAAAGTTTGTATGGTCGTATGTATATGGAATGATGGCGACGGAAAATTCTTTCCTTGTTGGCCTTACCACAGTCAGGCTGACCCCATTAATTGAAACAGACCCCTTACTTACAAGCAGGTGACTTCTTTCTTTGCTCACTTTAAAAGTAATTATCCAGCTACCGTCTTTTTCTTCAATATTCTTACAAAAAGCAATCTCATCTACATGCCCCTGAACAAGATGGCCGTCAAGTCTTCCGTTCAGTAGCATGGAACGCTCAAGATTCATTTGATCCCCAACTTTCCTGTACTTCAGATTAGATCTTTCAAGAGTTTCTTCTATGGCAGTAACCGTATGAGCACCAGAGGCTGCCTTTACAACGGTTAAACATATACCGTCATGAGAAACGCTTTGATCTGTTTTCAATTCATCGGAAATGCCGGATGCTATGGTAAAATGGATGTTGCTTCCCTCTTGCTGACGGCTGATGATCTTTCCTGTAGTTTCAATTATACCTGTGAACATATTGAGAAAAGCAAGTTAAGCAACGTTCCTGATGCAAATCTTCAGAACTGGATAATAGAACATACAGGACTTCACGATAAAACCTTACTATCTGAACACATGAATGTATCCACTTAAAGGAGGCAATGCGTTAGTGTTCCCATTCGTAAGCACATTACAGACGTAATAATAGGTTCCGGCAAGAACATCCTTGCCACTATTCATATCTCTACCATCCCAGCCAATGAATGGATCAGTTGTCTGGTAGACCAAAACGCCCCATTGATCAAATATTCTAATATCAATCTTGTCAACAAAACGAATTGGAAGAATGGGATGAAACAAATCATTTCTTTCATCTCCGTTCGGGGTAAATACATTTGGTAATTCATAAACAGGACAATTTTCTATGCAAACAACATTTGACTTAGGCCCTTCATTAGCATAGGAATCAACAGCAGCAACTGAATAGCAGCCGGCGATGGAATTGTTTTGTGAATGAATAAATACAGTATCGCTTAAGGCACCAATCAATTCAAATGGTGCATCTGCAGCTTGGGCAAAATATACGTTAAACGATACTACATCGTTTGCACAGGAATTGTTCGGGTTATTCCATATAAGCTGATTAGCAAAACCGGTGATAGCAAAATTTTCAGTGTTACAAAGGTTTTGGATAATCAGCATAGGTGCACATGGCCCTATGCTATCTATGGGAACATCGCATTTCTGCTGAGAAAGATTAATGATGGGATCAACAAAGCCGGGAGCAGAGTAGCTGCCTACACTTTTTACATAATAGCATTGCTCTGTTCCATTGGTCAGTTCCTGATCGGTGTAAGATAGACTGGTGCTAAGTCCAATAGAGTCATACAATCCAGAAAGATTTTTTATGTATACAGCATAATAATCATTTTGCCAGGGAACTACAAGATTCCAGGTTAGTTCAACAGCATTGTCAACTCCCTTGGTACTAAGATACACGCTTGAAGCAATTTCTGTTTCCCCGATGAAGTTATCATTTGAATAAAAATTGATTTTATAAGAATAAGGATTGTCCTGCGTATTTAAACCATCATCATTATAT
>JACCZZ010000059.1 GCA_013695715.1 Chitinophagales bacterium
AACCCATATTGAGAAATTAGTAGTTTTCATCAATCACAAATATAGAAACACAACCTGGTCCCCTGTAATTTACCAATATAGATCGCTGTCCTATGAGGAATTAATTGCTTTGTATTCGATAAGTGACGTAGCGCTGATAACACCCCTGCGCGATAGCATGAATTTAATTGCTAAAGAGTTTCTTGCTACAAAATGGGAAAAAGAGGGTGCCCTCATTCTTAGTGAGATGGCAGGAGCGGCCGATGAGCTTTCAGAAGCGATCATTATAGATCCTAATAATTTAGAGGAGATCAGTCATTCATTAAATTATTGTCTGCAAATGTCAAAGGAAGAACAATCTTTACGCATCTCAGCCATGCAGGCCAGGCTTATTTTTTATGACATCTTCAAGTGGTCTGATGATTTTCTAACTTGTTTGCGGAAGACACAGAAAAAGCCAGTAAGTATCGGGTATCAGCAATCATATCCCCAAGCAAAAAGTTATCTCCAATGAATTCGACCATCGGCATAAGTATTTATATAACAAGGCGTTTAGAGATATCTTACGGCCAGCAGCTAATGACCTAAGCATGACCTATATTTATTTCTATCGTGAAGAAAAATTTTATCCTAAATGCAAAAACCCGTTCCTCCTGATGGAAGAACGGGTTTACATAAAAACAAATTAAATTACTTATTGATGGATGCCCAACGCTCTTTAAGCATATTGAAATCCTCGTTTAATTGCTCCACGCGATCCTTCATTGCAGATCTAAATTCTTCCTGCTTATCAGCGGGAATAGAATCTGTATTCTTTAAATGATCGGCAAATACTTTCGCACGGGCTTCAAACCTGTCAAGTGCTTCGGTAAATTCTGCACTTACGTTCTTTTCAGTCGCCTGTTTGCGCATATTATCAACTTGATCCATTACCTTTTGATATTTTGCACGCAGGTCTTGTTTGTATTCACTCCATCCCATCTGCTTTTCATTGGCACTTTCCATAGGTTTGGTCTGTGAATCCTTTTTAGGTTGTGTCTGCTGATCCTTTGTTGGCTGAGCCTGTTCGTCCATAGTTGGCTGAGTCTGCTGCTGATCTTTTGTTGGTTGAGTCTGCTCAACAGGAGGCTGTGTTTGCTGTGTTCCTTTTGAAGGAGTTTCCTGCCCAAAAGAATCAGTAGCTGAGAAACCAAATGCTATTGCGAAGGCAACCGCAGCGGCTTTCATCTTATTAACTGATAGTTTGTTCATGATTTTAAATTTTAGTGATATAATTTTTTCGGAGAGCACTTTACAGAAATCATTCCAAGTTTAAAGTGCTAAGGAGGTGTCCATTCCACTTAAATTTCAGGAAATATGTAAACCTATACGTAATAATAGCAGTTATGGCGGGTTTAGGTTAAGTCTACCATAATGGAATCATTTTTCAACTTTACCTTTGCTTTAATGATTTCAATTAACAATTTATCCATTTTTCATGGTGGTGATGCACTATTTGAGCAGGTTTCTTTCTTCATAAATGATAAGGACCGTATCGGTCTGGTAGGACGGAATGGAGCAGGCAAATCAACTTTAATGAAAATTCTTGCGGGAATCAGTACTCCGGATGTCGGATCTGTTTCATTCCCCAAAGAATGTACAACGGGTTACCTTTCTCAAGAGCTTAATTTCCATGGTAATCTGTCTGTGATACAGGAAACTGAAACCGCCTTTAAGGAGATAAAATCACTTGAAAAAAGATACAATGATCTTACCGATCGGGTAAGCCACAATACCAGTCATGAATCTGAAGATTATATGTCTCTTTTGAGCGAATGGCATGACGTAGGTCATAGGCTCGAAATCCTTGGAATTGGGAACTTAGAAGAACAGATGGAAAGAATTCTTGTAGGGTTAGGATTTGAACGAAATGGTTTCTCCAGAAGTGTCAATGAGTTAAGTGGAGGGTGGCAGATGCGTATAGAGCTTTCCAAGCTGCTGCTGCAAAAGCCCGATCTGTTGTTATTAGACGAGCCAACAAATCATCTTGATATTGAAGCTATTATCTGGCTCGAAGAATTTCTTCAGGATTATCAGGGAGCAGTAGTTCTTGTTTCACATGATCGTGCGTTTCTTGACA
>JACCZZ010000082.1 GCA_013695715.1 Chitinophagales bacterium
GCTATGATCACTTCATCAGCTTGCAACTTCATCTTTATGCCCTCAGCTTTCTTTGCAGATAAATATTCAGGCACCAATCTCAATTTTAAATCTTTGGGATAACTTTCATCTGCATCAGGCAGCAGTAAGGTATAATCTAATCCAAGGGTCTTCAGCAACTCTTGACGGCGGGGCGACTTAGAGGCCAGAATAATTTTCTTCAAATTTTCCAATTACTACCTTGTAAAAATGGCCAATTATCCTGAATGATTTTAGTTCGGCATAGCTGATATCAATTCAGCACCATAGATGTTGATTAGCTTTGCAACCATGAAGCTGACTTTGGGTTATTCGTCATGTCCTAATGATACTTTCATTTTTTATGCAATAGTTCATGAAAAGATCGATATGCATGGAATATCCATTACTCCTGTTATTGGCGACATTGAAGAATTAAATAATAAAGCCCTCAAGTCTGATATTGATGTGGTAAAGGTCAGCTTCGCTGCCTATCTTCATTTGCAAAGCGAATACCTTTTATTGAACTCGGGAAGTGCACTTGGATCGAATTGCGGCCCACTGGTGATTTCAAAAAAAAATATCCATCCTGATGATATTGCATCCTGTACCGTGGCTATTCCCGGGAAATTTACAACTGCAAATTTTCTCTTTAATATCTTTTTTCCACTCCATGGAGAAAAAAAGGAGATGATCTTTTCAGATATTGAAAAAACCGTTTTAAATGAATCCACTGATGTGGGAGTTATCATTCATGAAAACCGATTCACCTACCAGCAAAAGGGATTGAAAAAAGTGACAGACCTGGGAGAATTATGGGAACAGCGTTCAGGTCATCCCATCCCGTTAGGTGGCATTGCAATAAAAAGGTCAATACCGATAGAAACAGCAACAATTATAAATAATCTTATTCATGAAAGTGTGCTTTATGCATTTGCACATCCTGATGAGGCAATTGCTTTTGTAAAACAGCACGCACAGGAAATCGATGAAGCTGTGATGTGGCAACACATCCAATTATATGTCAATGAATACACCATAGATCTAAATCAGGAAGGCAGGGAGTCAATTCAATTCTTTATAGATTATGCGATAAAGAATAAAACCATTTCGCAGAGGGTTGATCCTATTTTTGTTAACTAAGTCTGGAATTTAGAAAAGTTCATGCAGCCAGATCTGCAGTATTCATTTCTGGTCAGCAATTGAATTATTTTTGAAGCTGGCGATGCTCAACGGGAAAAAAATAGTGGTAGTGCTGCCTGCGTATAATGCCGCTCACACGCTGGAGGCAACCTATCGGGAAATTCCATTCGATATGGTGGATGAAGTAGTGCTTGTTGATGATGCAAGTCATGATCAGACTGTTCATATTGGGAAATTGCTTGGTATCAGACATATTGTGGTGCATGAACAAAATAAAGGCTATGGTGGAAATCAAAAGACCTGCTATGATAAGGCGCTTTCACTTGGTGCCGACATTGTAGTGATGCTCCATCCAGACTACCAGTACACCCCTAAATTGATTCCGGCCATGTGCTCCATGATCGCAAATGAGATTTATCCGGTGGTTTTAGGATCAAGAATCCTTGGAAAGGGCGCAAGAAAGGGAGGCATGCCAGTGTATAAATATTACTTTAACCGAATACTCACATTTTTTCAGAACTTAATGATTAATCAGAAGCTATCAGAGTATCATTCAGGCTACAGAGCGTTTTCCAGAAATGTCCTGCAAACAATAAATTATCATGATAACTCCGATGATTTCGTATTCGATAATCAAATATTATCGCAAATATTTATGGCGGGTTTTGATATTGCAGAGATAAGTTGCCCAACAAAATATTTTGAGGAAGCATCATCCATAAATTTTAGTCGCAGTGTTACTTACGGGATCGGAGTGGTACGTGTAAGCTTGAAGCATTTTCTTCACAAGCATAACATAGCTAAATCACGAATATATACTCCTCAACCTAATACAAAAGACAAATAGGCTATCACAAATTTATCAAAATTATGCTGGCAGCTGCTCTCTGAACCAGGGCAATCTTTGCAGGCTCCGCTTTAGAAAAGAAGTATAAATATCAATATTGAAGATAACAGATTCGCGACTTGCTTTTATGACAAGAAATAGCGCAAGGGGGAGCAGTATAAAAGTTGAAAACCACATTCCTTCAAACGGAGTAAGCACGCCTTCCTTTGCCATCTTCTCTCCCATTATTGACAAGCTGTAAAAAATTACAAAGAAGAATACAGAAATGACAAAAGGCAATCCGAATCCGCCTTTTTTAATAATTGCGCCCAGGGGAGCTCCGATCAGGAACAGCACGAAACAGGCAAATGACAAAGAAAATTTTCTATGCCATTCAATTTGAAATTTCCTAAGCACTTCTGATTTAAACTTTACATTTTTCGCTGCAATTGTTAAATACGCTTTAAAGTTTCGGGCAGAAGAAAGCGCCTTATACACCATCATAAAGGAGTCAGGAGCCGCAACCAGCTTCGAGGAATCTCTTACTATGTCAATTGATTTCACTTTGGAAGTATCGAAGTTAGATCGCTGAAAAGAAAAATAGGTGCCGCTGAAGGCTCTTGCTTCTTTAAGGCCGGTCTCCATATCCTGTTTAAGAGTATCCATTGAATGCTCAAGCTGAACAAGATTCTGCATCTGGTAATTATCTTTAAATAAGTTCTCGTCTGTTCGGCTTAGTGCAAACTCAGAAAGATCGAAAACTTTTTTCCACTCTTTAAAATTAATCCTCACCTGCTCATAATCCTTCGCCTTTTTTGCAGAAGGTGCCATCTCTTGAAACTGTTTGCCGTTAAACAGTTCCAATACCAGATACTGCTTGTCTTTGGTCATATACATTTTTCCAGATTGAGCGGTAATCACATAATCATTTCCCCTGCCGCTGGTATGATCATAAATCAACACATCATGAATAGTCTGGTTGTCCGGTTCTTTTCTGCCTACGCGAATGCTGTACCCATCAATGTCATTGTAAAATATCCCCTGTCTTATGTTTAACGCGGGCCTCTGTTGTCTGATGTCGTAGAGCAATGCGCCGAATCTCAGGTTTGCTACGGGCAATACGTTATTTGAGAAAAGGAAGGCTCCACAACTGATTAGTCCTGCTATAAGCATAAGGGGAGTAATAATGCGAACGAGTGATATGCCCGAGGATTTTAAAGAGGTAAGTTCATAATGTTCTCCCAAAGTGCCGAGCGTCATAATCGAAGATAATAATACCGCAAGTGGTAATGCAAGTGGTACCATGCTTGCTGATGCATAAAAGAGCAATTGCGCAATTACTAAAGTAGGCAGCCCTTTCCCAACAAGGTCATCCACATATTTCCAAAGGAACTGCATTACAAGAACGAAAAGAGTGATGAAGAAGATGGCGATGAATGGAGCCGTAAAAGATTTAAGAAGCAGCCTGTCTATTTTTTTCACCTATCTTTCCCTGGCATGAATAAAGAGACAAAGATAATCGTTTCTGCAGAGGAGCTTATTGTGTTACAGGATCAGGATTTCTTTAAAAAAAAGAAAATTATTACCGAAAAAGTTTATGATCACTTTGCTGTACTTATTGAGAACTTGCATGATGAAAATATTTTTTCCAACATCTCTTTTCCGCCTGCAACAGATATAAGGACAGGGAAAATTTCAAAAGGAGAAAACTATTTGGGCTTTCCATTTTTTATGCTCGACCTGCCGAGATTGTTTAGCAATGATGAGATTCTTGCAGTACGAACTATGGTTTGGTGGGGAAATTTAATTAGCTGCACTCTTCTTGTCTCAGGCTCCAAATTAGAAGCATGCAGAAAGGCTGTATCTCAAAATTTTTCAAGGCTTGCTGCACTTAACACCAGCATATGTATCAGTGATACGCCGTGGCACCATCATTTTGGTGATGATAATTATAAGTTGATGCTGCAATTAAAGGAATCTGAAGTCGCAAATCTTCTGGCACAACAATCCTTCCTTAAATTGTCAAGAAAAATGCCAGTAGGAGAAATAAATAATTTGCTTCAATTTTCTATAGAGAGTATGAGAATGTATGCCATTTTGCTTAAAGATGAAGCCAACGGTTAACTTTTCCTAAAAATTTATAGCCCGCCAAGTCGCTTTTTGAGTTCATGAACCTGGCTGTCCCATAATCGCTGGGTATCTTTCATTTCCTTGGGATTGGCAAAATCAGTAATAAGCAGCACCGTATCACCGGTAATCTCAGTAGTCATGATTTTAAATTCAAAATATTCCTCCTTATTGCTGTCAGCCCATTGAAAACGTATGAGATCATTCTCATGCTGCTCCAGCACCTTGGCTTTCTGTCCACTATTGTCCCACGAAAATGTAAATTGATTTTGAAATGAATCCACCCGGTCTGCAAACCACTGCGACAAACCCGAAGGTGTTGAAAGAAATTCATATAGAATAGAAGGTGAAGATTTGATTGTATACTCCAGAGAATATTTTTTATTTTTTGTAGGTGAAGAATTCATTCTGGTCTTTGAGTGGTGTTTCAACCGAGTGCGATAAAAGTAGAACTTCCAACTAAATAAAAAAAAATATTTGCGAAAAATGGCTTCCTGAATAGTAATATTAAAGTTAAACAGCATATCTACTTTTAGCAAATGGTATGTTAAGCAATTCCATAGTAACTTTAGAAGAATGCTTCTGCGATTGAATTCGTTACAGCGAATTGTAATATCTTTGCGTGCTTTTTACAAAATCCCTCCCCGCATGCGTCAGCTAAAAATTACAAAATCAATTACCAATCGCGAATCCCAGTCACTGGAAAAATACCTCCAGGAGATTGGAAAGGTGGACCTGCTGACACCAGAGGAAGAAGTTGATTTAGCCAAAAAGATAAAGCAAGGTGATCAAAATGCACTTGAAAAACTTACAAAGGCTAATCTTCGCTTCGTGGTGTCAGTAGCAAAACAGTATCAGAATCAAGGCCTTTCTCTCAGTGATCTTATCAATGAAGGGAATCTTGGTTTAATTAAAGCCGCCCAGCGGTTCGATGAAACCCGTGGCTTTAAGTTTATATCTTACGCCGTGTGGTGGATTCGTCAATCGATTCTGCAGGCATTAGCAGAGCAAAGCCGTATTGTTCGTTTGCCTTTGAACAAGGTGGGTTCACTAAATAAAATAAATAAGGCATTTTCAGCCCTCGAACAGGAATTTGAACGTGAACCCTCGCCTGACGAGTTAGCCACGGTTTTGGAGATAAATACTGAAGAGGTTGAAACAACTCTTGGAATTGCCGCCCGGCATGTTTCCGTGGACGCACCATTCGTTGAGGGTGAAGATAATTCACTGCTTGATGTGCTTGAAAATCCTAATTCCCCTCAAACCGATGGAGCTCTGGAATACAAAGAATCATTGCGCCAGGAGATTGAGCGCTCCCTCTCTACTTTAACTGAACGTCAAAAAGACGTCATCAAATTATATTTTGGCATTGGAGTGGAGCATCCGATGTCACTTGAAGACATTGGTGAAAAGTTCGCCCTTACACGCGAACGTGTAAGACAGATAAAAGATAAAGCTATCAACAAGCTGCGCTCAGCTTCACGCAGTAAACTCTTAAAAACTTATCTGGGACAATAATTTTACAAGCTATTTTGAGATCAAGCAAACCCTGTTCTATCATTTGATGAACAGGGTTTGCTTTTGTTATGAGAATTGAGAACTTCACATTACTAATGGGAACTGATTCATAAGAATTCTTGTCCCTCAGATAAATAAGTATTAATACGGATAAAAATATAATTAAATATGTTTGAAAGCCTCACCGACCGCCTGGAAGGTGCCATAAAAAATCTTAAGGGCGAAGGAAGAATTACTGACCTGAACATTGCAGCTACAGTAAAAGAAATCCGCAGAGCATTGGTGGATGCGGATGTGAATTACAAAATTGCCAAAGAATTTACCGACCGTATAAAAGAAAAGACTCTTGGAGAAAAAGTGTTGACGTCTGTGTCTCCCGGACAGTTGATGGTAAAGATTGTACAAGATGAGTTGACCGGACTTATGGGGGGTGGCAGATCAGACATTGATCTAAAGGGCAATCCGGTTATCATTTTACTTGCAGGGTTACAAGGCTCTGGTAAAACCACATTTGCAGCCAAGCTTGCAAATTATCTGAAATCTAAGCGGGGACGTTTGCCCCTATTGGTTGCATGTGACGTTTATAGGCCCGCAGCTATTGAACAGTTAAAAATTTTAGGTCAGCAGATTGATGTGCCTGTATATTCTGAAGATGGAAACTCCAATCCGGTTCAAATTGCTGATAATGGAGTTAGACAAGCCAGGCTTAAAGAATTTGATACAGTTATTGTAGATACCGCTGGCCGCTTAGCAGTAGATGAAGAGATGATGTCAGAAATTGCGAAGCTGAAGAAAACACTACAACCTCAGGAAGTCTTATTTGTAGTTGATTCTATGACAGGGCAAGATGCAGTGAACACGTCAAAAGCTTTTAATGAACGCCTTGATTTTGATGGCGTAGTGCTGACAAAACTCGATGGTGACACCCGGGGAGGAGCAGCCTTATCAATCAAATATGAGGTGAACAAACCTGTCAAGTTTGTTTCTATGGGCGAAAAACTTGACCAGATAGACATCTTCTATCCTGAACGGATGGCACAAAGGATTTTGGGGATGGGCGACATAGTGACGCTGGTTGAGAAAGCACAGGAACAATTTGATGAGAAAGAAGCGGAGCGACTCCAGAAAAAAATAAGGAAAAATCAGTTTGACTTCAATGACTTTCTTCAGCAGCTTGGGCAGATAAAAAAGATGGGGAACATCAAAGATCTTATGGGTATGATTCCAGGAATGGGTAAAGCGATGAAAGATATAGACATTGATGATGAATCTTTTAAGAAGGTTGAAGCCATTATTCTTTCGATGACCCCTGAGGAACGTGAAGATCCTGAGCTTTTGAATGGATCGCGCAGGAAACGTATTTCTACAGGGAGCGGAAATTCCGTTCAGGAACTAAATCAATTTCTGAAACAGTTCGATGAAATGCGAAAAATGATGAAGACCTTTAATAAAATGGGAAGCATGAAAAGACCTATGTCAGGGTTGCCCTTTAAAAAATAATTTTTAAAGGTTGCTGTTAATTTTTTCACCTAACCCGTTAATTACGCTTTATAACAATTACTAACTAAATTTTAGCATGCAACGCTGCAAGGCGCTTTGTTTTTCAATTTATGCAAATCCTCTTTTCTTACCTTAAAAAATACTGGAAATTATTGGTTCTCGCACTTGTGCTTGCAGCAATTAATCAGATCTTTTCCATGCTCGATCCCTTTATTCTTGGAAAGATGATCGACAGTTTCGCAAATAAATTACAGAAGCTTTCGAAAGATGAATTTTTCGAAGGTGTAACGAAGAGCCTGTTATTGCTCATCGGAGTAGCGATGGTATCGCGAATAGCGAAAAACTTCCAGGATTATTTTTTAAATGTCATCATTCAAAAGACTGGTGCAGATATTTATTCTGATGGCATCGAGCATTCTCTGGAACTGCCATACGAAGTATTTGAAGATCAGCGCAGCGGTGAAACTCTGGGCATGCTGCAGAAGGTGCGCACTGATATGGAAAAGCTTATGACTTCACTGGTAAATGTTTTATTCACCTCTATTATAGGTATCATTTGGGTTGTTATCTATTCTGTTCGGGTTTACTGGGTTATTGCTCCAATCTATTTTTCAGCAATTCCCATAATTGGAATCATCAGCTCGATACTTAGCAGGAAAATAAAAAAGATGCAGAAACAGATTGTAGCAGAGACAACAGCATTGGCAGGAGCCACAACGGAATCTTTACGCAACATTGAGCTGGTGAAAAGCCTAGGGCTTGCACAACAGGAGATCACTCATCTGAATAGCACTACAGCTAAAATTCTTGGCCTTGAACTTAAAAAAGTTCGTTACGTGCGGAGTCTCAGCTTTGTACAGGGCACATGTGTTAATTTTCTCAGGGTATCTATCCTGGGGGTGATGATGTATCTCATCTTTTCTCAAAAAATAACAGTGGGTGAATTTACTACCCTATTCATCTATTCTTTCTTCATCTTCGGTCCGTTGCAGGAACTGGGGAACATTATAAATGTGTATCGTGAAGCCGAAGTGTCCCTGGCAAATTTTAAACAGATCATGGAAACTCCGAAAGAATTTAAACCACTAAAGCCATCACAAATAGGTCCCATAGATCATCTTGAATTTGAAGGTGTTTCCTTCAAACATCAGAGTTCTAAACATCATGCATTAAAAAATATTTCTTTTACTGCAACTAAGGGCGAAACACTGGCCTTTGTAGGCCCAAGCGGATCAGGTAAAACAACCCTGGTTAAATTACTTGTTGGATTGTATAAACCAGAGTCTGGAACCATTCTATACAATGGTGTGGAAGGAAAAGACATTGACCTTGATGAATTACGGGAAGAGATCGGATTCGTAACACAGGATACCCAATTATTTTCTGGAACAATCAAAGAAAATCTGCTTTTTGTTAATCCTAATGCTACTGACGAGCAGATTATGGAAGTTTTGCAAAAAGCCTCTTGTCAAAGCCTGCTCAATCGTGCAGATAAGGGTATAGATACCATGATCGGGGAAGGCGGTGTAAAGGTTTCTGGTGGAGAAAAACAACGCCTGTCTGTGGCAAGAGCACTTCTAAGAAATCCAACCCTCATGGTTTTTGATGAAGCCACTTCAGCACTTGATTCACTTACTGAAGAAGAGATAACAGCTACCATCCGGCAAGTTTCTATCAATCAGAAACAGATTACTATCATGATAGCACATCGACTTTCAACCATCATGCACGCTGATAAAATATATGTACTGGAAAGGGGGAAAATTATAGAAGAGGGACGTCACGAATCACTGGTTGCTGAGAAAGGATTATATTATGCAATGTGGCGCCAGCAAATAGGAGAACGCAAATACGCCAGGGAAACAGCTGTATAAAAAAAACTGCGTCCCGGTTTAAACCGGGACGCAGTTACAATTCACGCTTAAAAATCTTTTGTTCCTGCTTTATTTATTAGGCGGTGTTTGATTGTTGTTATTCATATTATTATTGTTATCGTTGTCCATTCCTGCTTCAGGCTTGCCATATTTCTTCTTCATTCTTTTATAATCTTGTTTCAGAGAAGACAGTTGAGCTTTAAGGTTAGTTTTCATTCTATCCATTTCATCTTCAGACATCGAACCTCTCTTGTCTCTATACGATGCCATGTCAGCTCTGATGCGCTCCATCTTAGATTGCAAACTTTCCATGTCTGCCTTCATTAGGGGATCAGTAGAGTTCGCAGCACGGTTTTTTACATGCGTATACATTTCATTGAATTGGCTCATCCGCTTGTTATAATCCTTTTGCATTTTATCCTTAGAATCATCAGAAGCAGTTGCTGTTCTCACATCTTTCTGATCGGTATTGGTAGGAGTTTGCTGTGCAAATGAAAATTGAACAGCAGAGACAAAAAGAAAGCTAAGAAATGCGGTAAGCAAGGAAGATTTTAATCTTAAAGTTTTCATTTCAGTTGGTTTTTTGATTAAAGAACCGTGTTTACATAAAACATACCAAAATTGGAGATGATAGATTTTAGTCTCTGTAATTACCATATAACTCTATCATGTACAACGTTAATCATATGCAATACTTCTATAAAATATTATAGAACTTCTATTCTAAAATCAGTTAAATTTTTTTTATAGGCAACCTTTGGTTTATTCATCCTATTGGTTACATTTGATGCTCGCATTACAATTAATCTTTCACTCACCTTAAAATTCAAAAAAATCTATGAAAAGACTTTCCATGCTAATCATGTTGGTAGCATTGCTCGGCATCAATGCGTTTGCACAAACCAACAA
>JACCZZ010000360.1 GCA_013695715.1 Chitinophagales bacterium
GAGAATAAGGCTTGAGCAGCGATATTTGTATAGCGTTCCATTTTTTTTACATATTGCTCCTCAGTTTCAGCTGAGTAATGCAGGATGTCGCCATTCAAAAATCCAATGGATGATCCGTGAACCATTATGAATTTATCGTGAGGATTGGTACCTCCCCATTCTCCTTTCCCGCGGTCAAACAACCGCAGCTTACGATCAGGATACCATCCGCCGTGCCTAAGCCATCTTCCGCAGAAATTATTAAGACGGTTCATCAAGTATCCTGTTTTTTCCCACTTGCTCTTTACCGCCAATATAGACTTCTGTAATTCAGGAGATAGACATTCATCAGCATCGAGTGAAAGCACATGCGGGTGACTTGCTCGCGCAAGGGCGAAATTTTTCTGCTCTATATGACCTTTAAAAGAATGTTCAAAGAAGCGTACGTTGTAGTTGCTGCAAATGAGTTTCGTATTGTCTGTGGAAAAGGAATCTACCACCACTATCTCATCTGCTACAGGTTTAACAGATTTCAGACAATTAGTAATATTCCTTTCTTCATTAAATGTGATGATCACCACCGAAAGCAGTGTCATGAATTCTCTGATTGAATATAACCATGCATCAGCAATAGAAAAAGCAGATAAAAGGCTGTACCCATCTGTTCTTCCACGGTAGCTTCAGTAAAAAAAGAGGAGAGTACAATGATGTAAAAGCATATAAAAAGAATGTTGCCCAGATTTTTACGATTAAATAATGGCAAGAAGATACCTAGGCAAAAAATTAACAGCCCCGCAATTCCAGTACCTGCCGCAACAAAAACAAACTGGTTATGGGGTAAAAGATAATCAGGCGGAGCTTCCGGAGCTTCTTTCAGTTTCTCACTCATTTCGTGCTTCAGATCACCAACGCCTGTTCCGAAAATAAAGTTTTCTTTAAAAATTGCCATACCTTCCTTAATTGAAATAATACGCCCTCCATCAGAGAACCCGGAAGCATTCCTGAATAAGAGAAGCTGGTCTAAGTCATATTTCATATACGTTATCTTCGCTTTAACAGAAGGCAGCATCACATATGCTAAAATAGGCAACACTAGCACAATAGTGGAAAGACACAGAGCAGTCTTTAATTGCCTTCTTCTAAAAATATGATTAAAGATTAAGTAAAACACGCACAAATAAAATGCTACAAGGCCGCTCCTTACGGCAAGTAAATGTAGAAAACACATTAAGTAAAATCCTAAACCAGCAATGAGCCACCGCTCCCATGGATAACGCAGAAAGAATTTTAATCCAAATAGGTAATAGGCAATAAATATGGCAAACGAAACCATAAGCGAATAACGGATATGGTTGAAAGGAGTGTCCATAACCCTGCCCTGTACATAGGCAATGTTGATTTCTTTGAAGTCCGCAGCATATTTAATAATAACGATTATGGTGGTAGCTGAAACAATTATTAAAAAGAAATAAAGCAGGCTATAAAAGACGGGCTGGGAAATCTTTTTATTTAAAGAAGCAAAGGCAACTGGTAAAGCGAGAAATGGCAACTTAAGCCGCAGCCTTTCCATAAGATAACCATGATCTTCAGTTGAGTAAAGACTGCTGAATAGATACCCAAAAAATATCAGCGACAGAGCTACCAGTATCGGATCCTTGAAAAATGAAGTAAAGGTTTTTCTCGGATCAGTAAAAATCAATGCATAGATAACCATTACAATCATGCTAATGCTCACAATGGCTCGCGCGACAAACATGCCTGCAATGGCTGCGGCAAGAGCAAGAAATGGTATGGCTTTCAAGTATCGCTTCTTCAACACTTGCTGCTTCAATAATGCATGGCTTCAAAGGTAAACGCTATTAACTTTCATAGAAATATATAAACAGTTATTTTTATCGCGTGGCTGAAGAGGCAGACATCATAAAAAAAAGCAACGACCAACTGTTTGAAAAGGAATTTCTTCCGCAGGTGGAGGCATTGTACAACTTCGCTTTTCATCTTACATATAATGAAGAAGATGCAAATGACCTTGTTCAGGATACCTTTTTAAAGGCTTACCGCTTCATCAATTCTTATGAGCGCGGAACGAATGCTAAGGCATGGTTGTTCAAAATTCTCAAGAACGGCTTTATAAATGAATATCGCCGAAAAACCCGCTTACCGAATGAGGTTGACTATGAGGATTTCCTTACCTATCAGGAAACTGATGATGGCGCACAGGTTGGTGAATTAGACCTTCGGGATGATCTTTTTAAAGGTCTGATTGGCGATGAAGTAACAAAGGCGGTGAATGAATTACCCGTAGATTTCAGAACAGTAATACTGTTATGTGACGTTGAAGGATTTACTTATGAGGAAATTGCAAAAATTATTGATATACCAATTGGCACAGTTCGTTCACGCCTTCACCGTGCACGTAACCTGATGAAAGAAAAATTACGGGAA
>JACCZZ010000095.1 GCA_013695715.1 Chitinophagales bacterium
ATATCCGTAACGATGTTGCGCTCCTCACCTACGAGCATGTTCACCAGCGACGATTTACCTACGTTGGGCTGGCCAAGAATAGCCAACCGGGGAAGTCCATCAGTTGAGGGAGCTGCAGGTGCATCAATAAATTTTATGATCTCTTCCAGTAATTCACCAGTGCCACTCCCGCTTATAGCTGATATGAAACAGACATTTTGAAATCCCATTCCATAAAATTCATTCGCCTGTATCAGCCGCTGAGGATTATCCACCTTGTTAACCGTCAATATCACCTTTTTATCATATTTCCTTAACATGCTGGCGATGTCCTGCTCCAGGTCGGTAATGCCCACGGTAGCATCAACGGTAAACAGCAACACAGTTGCTTCATCAATAGCAAGCAGCACCTGCTTTCGTATCTCCTTCTCAAATGTATCTTCGGAATGAGTTACAAACCCCCCCGTATCAATTACGTTAAAAGTTTTTCCGCCCCAATCCCCAATGCCGTATATCCTATCGCGTGTAACGCCGCTTATGTTGTCGACGATTGCTTTGCGTTCACCAATAAGGCGGTTGAAGAGGGTTGACTTTCCAACGTTGGGCCGGCCAATGATGGCGACAGTATTATTCATGATTTTTCGTATCCATAATGTTTTAATTGCGTTTGGTTGTTACGCCAGTTCGTATTTACCTTAATAGTAAGCCCGAGGAAAATTTTCTTTTGAAGAAATGTTTCTATCTCCTTACGTGATTCAGTGCCTAAAATCTTAATGGCGCTGCCACCCTTGCCAAGCAGGATGGCTTTCTGTGATTCCCGTTCAACAATTATTTCAGCGCGAATATGAATAATATTCTTTTGCTCCTTCCAGTCCTGCACTATTACCTGACAGGAGTATGGAACTTCTTTATGAAACTGCTCGAATATCTGTTCTCTGATAAGTTCCGACACAATGAACCTTTCGGAACGGTCTGTCACTTCCTCTCCTGAATAAAAAGCGGGTTGCTCCGGCAGCTTCTCTACAATGGCTTTCAGCAACTGGTCAAGATTTGTATTATTTAGAGCGGAGATGGTGATCACTTCGGTTGTCGGAAATAAAACAGCGCATTGTCTTAAAAAATTTTCAAGCTTCTCATGGCTTAAAGCATCCGATTTATTTACGACAACAATTAGAGGAATTTTCAAGTCCTTAGTTGCCTCCACTACCTCATTCAGCTCTTCTAATTCTGCTGTGGGATCAGCGAGCACCAATATCAGATCTGCATCCTCTATAGATTCACCAACGGTTTTCATCATGCTTTTATGCAATTCATATTTTGCTTCTATGATGCCAGGTGTATCAGAAAAAACAATCTGATATTCCGGCATAGAGAGAATGCCTTTTATGCGGTGACGCGTAGTTTGTGCTTTTCGTGTGATGATAGAAATTTTTTCACCAAGCAAGGCATTCAGCAAGGTGGATTTGCCGGCGTTGGGTTTACCAAGTATGGTGACAAAGCCTGAGCGGAAGGACATGTGAGGTACGATTGGAAAAATCAAAGTTAGAAATATGGTGCTAACCAGATTATGTTTCCTGATAGAGAAGTAGGAATGCCATCATGTTTCGCGAATAAAAATATAATGAGTACTTTTAATATTGACTTCGATGAAATAACATTAATGAGAAAAACAATATTCATAATACCCACCTGCTATGAAAAAATATCTTTCACTTCTTCTTTGCACCATTCTCTCTTCATCATTAGTGCAGGCACAATGGACCCAGTGGATTGATTCAGGATTAGTAGTGCATTTTAACTCTGATGGTGTTCCCATATCGTATTTCCATTCTGTGAAAAAACAAAACGATACAATTTATGCATGCGGGAAAACAGCAAATGATCCCTATGAATTTAACAATGTGATAAAGCTTAATGAACAGCTTCAAATTATCTCCTCAAAATCTTATAAGGGAAAGATTAATTTAGCGAATAGTGATTCTTACTATTCTTTAGCACCTATCTTTTTTTTACCGGATGGAAGTGTGGTGTTTTCAGGAATTTTTTTTGATTACGATACAATTCCAGGTAGTATTTATGAAGTGCCGGTAATTATGCTGCTTAATCCAGACAACACCATAGCCTGGACAAAATCAATTAGCACAGAATGCGACTGGTCCGGAAGTTCCTTATTTGTAGCTGTTGTTCAAAACAAAATCTTAATATCCAATTCTTTTAATTGTAACGGAAACAGCGGAAATGTATTAACGTGCATTGACTTGGATGGTAATCTCCATTGGAGCAAAAAAATCGGAAGCTTCAGCCCAGGAAATGCTATTGAAATATTAGAATTGCAAAACGATAACTTTCTACTTGTAACCAGTTTCGGTTATGTATTCGATATCTCATTAACAGGAATGATTAATTGGGGTTATCACTACGTCGACAGTTATTTTGGCGATGCCATTTTAGATTCATATAACCAGGTAGATTTATTGGCTGGCTTTGGGATCTTGAAAATTGATACAGCAGGCAACGTGATCTGGTATAAAAATCCGACTATTCCTTTAAAGGGGGATTGGCTTTACAGCATTTCCCTTGCCCAGGCTCCTGATGGAGGGTATTATGTACTCGGCTCTCATGATTATGATGATGGATTTTTAGGGAAATCATACCCTCTTTATTTCAAATACGAAATGGATGGAACATTGAAATGGATTAAAGAGGGTGACGATTATGATTTCCATTACTTTGTTACTGTGTCGGGAACACAAAATATCTTATGGAATTATAATGAGATTGATAGAGGAGGATTAGATTTTACGCACTCCTGTTATCAGCTCACTGATCTTGCCTTATGGGAGGTTACTGAACCTGTTTTGGAAACTATTCCTGATAACTACTCTAAGAACTATGATGTTATAATAAATAACCTTGATGTTCCCGGAATGGTCGTTTATGACCCAATAACTTCACAGGATACTATATGTAATGTTGTGGATGTAGTGATAACAGGAATTTCCTCCCCTGCCGTAGCTAATCAATCCTTAACAATTTTCCCAAATCCTGCCTTTGATGAAGTTCAATTAAAAACCGGATTTGATATCGGAGAAAGATTTGAAGTGACGCTTCGTGATGTATTCGGCCGACTTTTAAAAAAGGAAAATTTTGTTGCAGGAAAAAATCCTGTTACAATTTCACTTCAGGATTTACAATCAGGAATTTATTTGCTACAAGTGCATCATGCAGATGAGGATCAAACAGTGAAGATTTATAAAAATTAGTTTCAGCGTTGCTAAATTTTTACGCCATTGTTGTCCGCTTAAAGCTGGATAAAAACCTACAAAGGCCTAAGATATTTCATTGATCGATCTATACTTCTGAATTTAATTATGGCACACGCGACACGCGACACGCGTGCGCCAGCGTGGGGAAGAGTTTCTTAAATATTTTGAACCTGTTTCTTTTAAGAAATCAATAACAAACTTGGGATATATATGGCTTTCTCTTAAATTTTCAATCCT
>JACCZZ010000096.1 GCA_013695715.1 Chitinophagales bacterium
CCCTCCTTTAAGGAACTCTCAGCACTTTGCTTGCACATGGCACATTGAGCTGAAGAAATATCTGCTGAAGTGATCAGCATTGTAAATGCTATCAAGAAGGAGAAGAATAAATTTTTCATATCTGGAAAATCTGTTTCAAAGTTAATCTTTAAATTTAAAGCGAAACATAGGTGATAATTCTTGACATAAATTCTTAATCATACTTCTACTTAGGTTCCTTCACATTTTGGCAATTAATAATAGGGCGACAACATCAAATATACCACTACACCAGTTACTGCAACATACAACCATAGAGGAAAAGTCCACCTGGCAATACGGCGGTGCTTATCGAACTTTTGCTGCAAACCTCTCACGAGGGTTATAAGCACCAGAGGAACAATCACTGCCGCCAGAACAATGTGCGTGAGGAGTATGAAATAATAAATGTTGCGAACAATGCCTGATCCTCCATATGAGGTAGGCTCAGTGAGTGCATGATAGGTTACATAACAAATTAAAAACAAAGCAGAAAAACAAAAAGCCGTGATCATGCATATCCGGTGGCTTCTGACCTTCTTGTTCCTGATAAAATAAAAGCCTGTTATAAGCAGTATGGCGGTGCAAAAATTTAACGATGCGTTAAACGCAGGTAGAATTCTCAGATCAAAGCTGATCTTAAGCTCAGGCGGTTTAAGGTAAAATAAGACCAGCACAACCGTCGGAATGGCAATAGAAACAATAGCAATTGCAACATTAATAGAACGGTCTTTCATTGACGTATGCCGACAAGGATGCTTGCAAGATTGTTGTATAATGAATCCATCCTCTCTTTATCAAGGCCATTATAATAACCACGGATGTTTCCATCACCATCTACAAGCACCAGTTTTTCTGTATGCGTAAATTCATTTCCGGTGCCGCCTTCAGGGGTATATACCACCGGTATCTTAAATCCCTCTTGTGCCATCTTCCACACCTCCGCCTTTTCTCCCCGAAGAAAATACCATTTGCCATCTATGGCGCCATACCTGTCAGCATATTCACGCAATACCGGAATGGAATCTCTGTCAGGATCTACCGTAAAGGAGACAAGCTTTACCCTTCGGTCATCCTTAAAGTTTAATTGTATAAGAGACATTGTTTTCGAAAGGTTTAAGCACACACCTTCACAATTGGTAAAGATGAAGTCAGCCACATAGACATGTCCTTTCAAATCATCACTGGAAAAAGAATCACCATTCTGAGTCGCATATGTGAAATGTGGCGCTGCCCAGTAGGTTTTTACAGAACTTCCCTGACGCGGTAAGTCATCAATCTTTTGTTTGTAGTAAAAAAAGAATGCAAGGGGTAAGCCTAATAAAATAGACAGCGCTAAAAAACGGGAAAGAAATACTCTGTTCATATTTGCCTTTGAAAGGGCAAAACTACTTCACAGAAGCTGAAGTACAGCAGAGATGAAATAATGATATCAATGAACAGACACTGGACAAGAACTTAATCAGTAATTCCTCATCTCAAGCCAGGAATTTCCCTCTGCAAGCATGGTAATCACGGCAAATAGCAAAAAACCCATGGGTATAAGAACTGTAAGGGCGAGAAATTTAACTTCAAATTTCATATGCATGAAAACGGAGACAATAAAAAAAGCCTTAGCCAGGCTCATGATAATATAAAAAGAATTCAACACAATCAACATGTTATTCTTTACAAATAGGTCGGTCAATAAAACTGCTGCTACAATTTCCACAATGGTGATGATTGAAAGCCAGAGCGTGGTTTTAAGAATTAACTTAACCATTTTGACTGATTCGGCGTGCTCGTTGCTCATAAAATGTCCATTTTGATTCTAATTGATAGCATTTATTTCTATATCATTATAGCAGGTAAAAAGCCATGAAGACAAATACCCATACCAAATCTACAAAGTGCCAATAAAGTCCTATCTTCTCCACCATTTCATAACTTCCTTTGCGATCATAATCTCCCCGAGCTACTTTAGCTGTTACAATACAATTGATTACTACTCCTGTAAGAACATGAAACCCATGAAATCCTGTAATGGTGAAAAACAGCCAGCCGAACGCCGGTGCTCCAAAAGGATTTTGAGAGAGGGTCATGTGCTCATCCACGATCAAATGAGTCCATTCCCAGGCCTGGCTCCCTAAAAATATAATACCTCCTAAAATTGTTAATGAGAGCCACTTGACAACTTTTTTCCGGTTCATTTCATGATTTCCATAATGCACAGCCAATACCATAGTAACACTGCTCATGATCAGCGTAAACGTCATAAAGCTTACAAACATCAGGGGCAGCTTTACACCTTCCAAAAAAGGAAAAGATGAAAACACATCTGTTGGTGCAGGCCATGATTCATAACTGAAGCGAAGGGCGCCATAAGTAATCAGGAAAGAGGCAAAAGAAAATGAGTCACCAACAAGAAAGTACCACATCATCAGCTTGCCCCAGCTCACCTTGAAGGGTGATCGTCCTCCATTCCACCGTGAAGGGCTTACGGCTGTGGTTGTCAATGTCGCTTCGGCCATCATTCGATATTAAAAGATGTTAATTTGAAAAAATATGAACAGGTAAATCCACAATACATCAACAAAATGCCAGTAGGTAGACATCAATTCAACGCGAATAAGCCTGTTAGGATTAAAGGGGGTTGTGCTCATTTTTAATAAAATAATCAGCATGATAATTAATCCTCCAACAATGTGTGCAGCATGTACTCCTGAAATTACATAAACAAAAGATCCCGAAGGATTTCCATTAATATAAATACCCATTTCGTTTAAAGCCTGCCACCCAAAATATTGCCCAATTAAAAAAACAACTCCAAGCAATAGGGTAATGGCAAGTGCAATTTTGCACGCATTTACCTTAAAACGCTTGAAGGATCTTAATGTCCAATTCATGGTAATGCTGCTTACCACAATAACTATGGTATTAAACCAAAAGAGGGCTGGCATTCTGAAATCAACCCAGTTACCCTGTGCCTTTCTGATGATGTAAGCGCTGGTGAGCGCAGCAAAGAGCATAATCATACTTGCAATTCCCAGCCATAAAGCAAATTTCAGCGGGTGGAAACGATTGTGGTTACTTATTGCAGCGCTCATCATTTTTATATTCTATCAAAATAAAGAGCTAACTGAACGATAGGCAGATAAAAAAAGGAACCGAACATTAATTTTTTTGCTGCATCTATGGTGCAGTTTTTAAAAAGCGCCACCGCCTGGAACAGGAATACGCCGCCGCAGATAAAAACAATGATTGCCGAAATTATACCTGATATTCCCAACCAGGCTGGCATCAGGCTTACAGGTATTAGAACTAATATGTAAAACAATATCTGCAACGCACTAAACCTTGTTCGTCCTTCCTTAGACGGTAACAGCTTATAACCCGCTTTTGTATAATCGTCGTGTGCTACCCAGGCAATTGCCCAGAAATGAGGAAACTGCCACATGAATTGTATCCCAAACAAAATGAAAGCTACAACAGACAAATGACCCGTAGCACTCACCCAGCCGATGAGAGGTGGCAAAGCGCCCGGAAGTGCTCCAACGAAAACTGCTATAGGTGAGAATCTTTTTAACGGAGTATAAATGAATGCATAAGACAATAAGGCAATAGCACTGAACAAGGCAGCAAGCTGGTTAAAATATATCCAGAATATAGTAATGCCTGCAACACCAAATATGCCTGCTGCTAACAAAGCCTCCATCGTTGTCATACGTTCTGTAGGCAATGGGCGGTTGGCAGTACGTGACATGAGGCGATCAAAGTCTTTTTCAATCACCTGATTTAATGCATTGGAAGAAGCTGTGGTAAGTAATCCTGCGAGGATCATCAAAATAAGCTGCGGCCATTCCCAATTGCCATTAGCAGCCATTAAGAAGCCAATAACAGAAGAAAAAACAACAAGCAAGGACAGACGGAGTTTAATAAGTTGAGCATAGTCCCTAAGCTTTGCGCTCAGAAGCAATCCCGTTGTTAATCGCCCTGTTTGTACTTCCTTCATCGTAACACCTTCAAATTTGTTATCTATTAATGCCCACCGGTCTCTCCTTCACGAAGAGGAGTTGTCTGCGGAATGTATTCATCTCCATTTTTACTGTAATCATAGGGCCACCGATACACAGTAGGCAAATCGCCCGGCCAATTGCCATGACCTGCTTTTATTGGAGTGGTCCACTCGAGTGTATTAGACTGCCATGGGTTTGCAGTTGTTAGCTTCCTACCATAGAAAATACTATAAAAGAAATTAATGAGGAAAAGTATCTGTGCAAAAAATACAAGCATCGCCGCCAGGGTGATAAATTCGTTTAGACTACCAAACATATTAAATGATTGAAAAGCATCGAATGAATAATATCTTCTTGGCACACCAGCAAGACCCATATAATGCATCGGCCAGAAGATCAGGTATGCGCCAACAATGGTGATCCAGAAATGAATATAACCTAAAGTATTGTTCATCATTTTGCTATACATTTTTGGAAACCAGTGATATACCCCTGCAAACATTCCAAAAAAGGCAGAAACACCCATCACGATATGGAAGTGTGCTATCACGAAATAGGTATCGTGGAGCTCAATGTCAAGCGCTGAATTCCCGAGAAAGATCCCTGTTAAGCCTCCTGAAATAAACATAGAGACAAAGCCTATGGCGAAAAGCATGGCTGGTGTAAATTTTATATTTCCCTGCCACACAGTAGCTATCCAGTTGAATACTTTTATGGCTGAAGGCACCGCAACTAATAAAGTAAGAAATACAAAAACCGATGCAACAAAAGGATTTAACCCAGTAACAAACATATGATGAGCCCATACTACAAAGGCGATGATGGCAATGGCAAGCAAAGACAGAATCATGGCACGGTAACCAAATATGGGTTTACGAGCGTTAGTAGCCAACACTTCAGAAACCAGACCAAAGGCCGGAAGAATGATGATATATACCTCCGGGTGGCCAAGGAACCAGAAAAGGTGTTGATATAATATTGCATTGCCACCGTCGTTCGCCAAAGCATGACCATTAATAAAAATGTTATCAAGGTAGAAGCTTGTTCCTATTGTGCGATCGAATATCAACAGAATTGCAGCGCCAAGAAGCACCGGAAATGATAACAGTCCAAGAACTGCCGTAATCAGCAATGCCCATATGGTTAATGGCATCTTAGACATCGACATGCCCTTGGTACGTAGGTTTAGTACTGTAGTGATATAATTTAAGCCGCCCAATAAGCTTGAGAAAATAAACAATGTCATTCCGATAAGCCAAAAATCCATGCCTGCTCCACTACCTGGTGAAGCCTCGCGCACTCCACTCAAGGGCGGATATGCTGTCCATCCCACATCTGAGGCACCATCCGGCAAAAAGAAAGATGTAAGCATTACCACGCCTGCCAGGAAAAAAAACCAGTACGACAGCATGTTAAGAAACGGTGACGCCATGTCCCGAGCACCAATCTGAAGAGGAATTAAGAGATTGGCAAAGGTTCCGCTGAGACCGGCAGTAAGTACAAAAAAGACCAGGATGGTTCCATGCATAGTTATAAGCATGTAATAGAAATCAGGACTTATAATGCCACCGGGAGCCCACTTACCAAAAATTGTTTCCAGGATTGGAAAAGCCTGGTTTGGATAACCAAGCTGAACCCGGAAAATCACAGAAAGCATCCCTCCCACCAGGGCCCAAAACATTCCTGTTACAAGGAATTGCTTTGCAATCATCTTATGATCCTGGCTAAAGATATATTTAGTGATGAAATTGTCTTTGTGATGTTCATGATGGCCATGGTCATGAATTTCACCGGTTGAATCCTGCTGATGGGTGGGATCACCAGTGAACACCGGACGAATTGCAGGGTTTATTACTTGATCGCTCATGTCTGATATTTTAACTTTTATAAAACTCTTCTCTCGTAAAACTTAAAACCTACTCGTGTTTCATATTTGCTTTTGCTGCTTCTGCATTCTTTAGCTGCTTGCTGATATCTGCAAATTTTGTCTCCTCCGCAGTTCCTTTAATACCTAATTCATAAAATGATTTTTGGCTGGCTGCCCATTTATTGTATTCATCCTGAGTTTCGACAACCACGATTCCTTTCATTCCAAAATGCCCGGTGCCACACAACTGATCGCATGCAATTTCATATACGAAATCAGGATTGCCCGTTTTCTTTCTCATTTCTTCAGTTGTGATGGTGGGAATAAACCAGAAACGAGTAGTTAGGCCAGGTACTGCATCCATCTTTACACGAAAATAAGGTATGCCTACATCATGAATGACATCACGGGCCTTTATACGAAGCAACACAGGTTTGTTCACTACAATATGCATCTCAGAGGGCATGAAATCATCCATGCTTCGAGGATCGTTGAAATCTATTCCAACACCATTGCCTTCAGTGATGTATTCAAAACGGTTTTCTCCGAGCTTTCCATCTTTTCCCGGGTAACGTAACATCCAGTTAAATTGCTTTCCAGTAATCTCAACAACATTCGAGTCCTTTGGCTCAGGGCCAGTAATTTGAAACCAGCGGTATAAGCCTATTACTACTAATGTGGTGAGCACGATTGCAGGAATCACAGTCCACCACATTTCTAATTTATTGTTTTCAGGATAATATAATGCTTTCCTTTCTTTTGTATGCTTATAGCGCCAGGCGAAATAAAAGAGGGCAATTTGGGTGAGGATAAAAACTATTCCGGTAAATAAAAGGGTTACATTGAACATGCTGTCGATCCATTCACCATGAACAGAAGCAGATTCAAGAATCATATATTTTTTGAAATAGACAACCGACCAGAAAAGAGCTGCCATTCCCGCAATAAGGAATGCCATCATCAGGCGTGAGTTAATCCGATCTGATTCTAAACGTGTTTTATCTTCACCACGCAAGATGGCTACAAACTCCGTGGTTTTTGCAAGCTGAAAGATTACCAGCGCAAACATTACCACTGCAAGGACGACTAAAACGGTTGTCATAAACTTTTATTCATTTTAATCAGGTTGTATGATGCATACTCTCCTGAAGGAAAGGGTGATGTTTGGGAACAAGGTTCGCTTTGCTTAAGTGGACAGACACCACATAAATAAACAGTCCGATGAAAAACATGGGAGTCACTATTTCGACCAGTCCAAATCGCGCATTAGTTCCGAGCGTTCCTGGCATTACCATAAGATAGAAATCCATGAAATGACCGAAGATGATAATTAACGCGCCAATGACGAGAATCTGCACCCTGCGCTTGGCATCACGGCTCATGAAGACCAGAAAAGGTGTCACGAAGTTAAGGATGAATATGCCATAGAACATCCACATAAAATGGTCATAGCGCTGACGGAAGTACATGGTTTCTTCAGGTATGTTTGCATACCATATAAGCATAAACTGACAGAA
>JACCZZ010000112.1 GCA_013695715.1 Chitinophagales bacterium
TAAACTGCTCCCAAGCTGCTCTTCTTTCCTGCACAACAAATTCACGTGCTTCACTCTCAATATTGTTGCACTCTTCTTCAGTTGCTATAGCATATTGGATCATCCATTCTCTCATCTTTCTATTGCAATCAAATTCGTGCTCCCAGACTAAACGTTCCTTTGATTTATACCGCTCATGAGAGCCCGATGTTGAATGACCCTGAGGTTGAGTGATCTCTTTTATGTGGAACAATGCAGGAATGTGTGTTTCGCGCATTTTTGCAATTCCCTTTTCATAGGTTTCGATGAGGGAAACATAATCCCATCCATTCACTGTATAAATATCAATGCCATTTCCATTTTCATCTATGAGGAATCCACTGGTGATTTCAGAGATGCTTTGTTTTGTGGTTTGGTATGTGATGGGTACGGAGATTCCATACCCGTCATCCCAAACGCAGATAGCAAGAGGCACTTTCAAGACTCCCGCCGCATTCAAAGTCTCCCAAAAATGTCCCTCTGATGTACTTGCATCTCCTATGGTGGCAAACACAACTTCATTTCCGTTATCAGAAAACTGGGTGTATGAATTAAGGTCACCAATTTCACGAAATTTCTTTGAAGCGAGAGCCAGACCCAAAGCGCGCGGCATCTGTGAAGCAGTAGGTGATGCATCAGCGGAGGAGATTTTCATTGCAGTCAACTGCTTCCAATTACCATCTTCATCAAGCATGCGTGACACATAGTGACTGTTCATCTGACGCCCGCCCGACATAGGCTCATTGGATAAATCAGTATCAGCATATAGTTGCGCAAAAAATTGTCTTACAGTGCACATCCCTGTTGCAAATGCAAGGGTCTGATCTCTATAATAGCCGGATCGAAAGTCGCCTTCTTTAAAAACTTTTGACAGGGCAATTTGAGCCACCTCTTTTCCATCTCCAAAAATTCCAAATTTAGCCTTGCCACGCAACACTTCTTTACGGCCTAAAAGACTTGCCTCCCTGCTAACTATCGCAAGGCGGTAATCTTCTATCACCTGCTTTTTGAATTCTTCAAATGTCAACTGTCCTTCGTTGGCTGATAAGCCACTTTGCATTTTCATTGCTGACATGATAGATTTTTTTCAAAAATATAAAACCATAAGGAACATTATCCATTTCCCCGCTTATGGTTCAAAATTTGTTTCCTTTTAAATGTTCACATCACAATTGAATGGGATATCTTAAAAATTTGTTAAAAGACTTATCCTCTTCATAAATTATTTGGTGCAGTGAGTATGTTTTTATAGCTTTGACAACATTAAAAAATTTATGAGGGTATACTTTCTATTATCTCTGCTGCCATTTTATTTATTTGCGCAGGATAAGAAAGCTATTCCAACCATTTCTACGACCCACTCCGTTCAGCAAGCCATTACTGCCGATGCGCCTGGGTTCAAATTTGTGGAAGAGACATGGGATTTTAAAGATATTCCACAAAGCACTCCGGTAACTCATATATATGAATTTGAGAATACCGGAAAAGATCCAATAATCATAAGTCAGGTAACGGCTTCTTGCGGTTGTACAACTCCGGAGTGGACAAAAGAACCGGTAATGGCTGGTAAAAAGGGCACAGTGAAAGTAACTTACAATGCCGCAAAAGAGGGTACATTCACAAAAACCGTAACCATTTTATCTAACGTAGGCAACCCAAAATATCTTACAATTAAGGGCAATGTTCTTTCCAGATCTGCCGCACCCGATGCACCTAATCAGGAAAAATAAAACACAACAATCTAACAAACACCTT
The DNA here is from genome assembly GCA_013695715.1 of Chitinophagales bacterium. GTDB lineage: Bacteria > Bacteroidota > Bacteroidia > Chitinophagales > UBA10324 > JACCZZ01. The sequence continues at coordinate 1,774 of JACCZZ010000112.1, forward strand.
AAAACTCAACCTTCGATCAATGAAAAAAATAATTTTCTCCTTAGCCCTGTTTACAGCAATAGCTTTTCAGGGATTTGCTCAAAACGAAGCTCCTACTAGTGCACCTGCAGCTGATAATCCAAATGCGGGAGATTTTGCATTTAATGAAGAGACTCATGACTTTGGCAAAATTGCAAAGGGTACTCCGGTTACTTATGAATTTAACTTTACTAACAATGGAAAAGAGCCTATAGTAATTAGTAATGTTCAGTCATCATGCGGTTGCACTACACCAAAATGGCCTAAAGAACCCGTTCTGCCAGGAAAGACAGCTTTAATTAACGTTCAGTATAATGCAGCCAATCCGGGTGGTTTCAATAAATCAATTACCATTACATCAAATGCAAAGACTCCCAGTAAGGTTATTTACATTAAAGGAACGGTGGATGCAACAAGCGAGCAGACAACCCCTGAAAAGCAGCCTAACATGCTTAACGCGCCTAATAATTAATTCTAATATATCTCAAATTAAAAAGCTCCTGGAGTAATTCCCGGAGCTTTTTATTTTACTTCAAAGAAAAAATATTATTTCTCTCGTATTTGTTCTTTTATCTCATGTAATTTCATCAAGGCTTCAATAGGGGTTAAGGTATTCGGATCAAGTTTTTCTATCCATTCTTTAAGCAGGGTAACTTCAGGGTTGTCCTGAAAAATGCTTAGCTGCCTGTCTTTAACCGGCATTTTCCTTATCTTACTTTTAAGATTTCTGGCAATCGTTTTCTCTTCCAGTTCGGCAAGTATCTCATTTGAACGATTCACCACTGAAGCGGGAATACCCGCCATCTTAGCTACATGAATTCCGAAACTGTGCTGACTACCACCCGGTTGCAATTTTCTTAGAAAAATTATTTTATTGCCAATCTCCTTTACAGAAACATTATAGTTTTTGATTCGGTCAAACTTCTTCTCCAGCTCACTCAGTTCATGATAATGTGTAGCGAAAAGGGTTTTTGGTTTTCCTTTAGGATGATCGTGGAGAAATTCCGCTATAGCCCATGCAATAGAAATACCGTCATAGGTGCTGGTACCTCTTCCAATTTCATCAAGAATAATGAGGGATCGATGAGAGATATTATTAAGAATGCTTGCTGTTTCGCTCATTTCAACCATAAAGGTGGATTCTCCGGAAGAAAGATTATCAGAGGCACCAACACGGGTAAATATTTTATCAACCACTCCCACCTTTGCTGAGGATGCAGGCACGAAACTTCCAATCTGCGCCATTAAAACGATAAGAGCATTTTGACGAATGAAAGCAGATTTGCCCGCCATATTCGGCCCAGTGATAATCATTATCTGCTGGTATTGATCATCAAGTTGTAGATCATTCGGAACATAAGAAACATCATGGCCAAGCTGTTGTTCTATTATAGGATGTCTTCCATCCTTTATCTCAAGCTCAAAACCATCATGCAGGTGAGGCCGGCAATATTGATTTTTTATTGCAGCAAAGGAAAAAGCAAGAAGACAGTCTACACGCCCAATTATTTGTGCATTAACCTGAATAGGAACGACATAATCTTTAAGCGAGATAATCAATGCTTCGAGGAGCTTTAATTCAAGATGCAGAATCTTCTCTTCCGCTCCTAAGATCTTCTCTTCATATTCTTTAAGCTCAGGGGTAATATAGCGTTCTGCATTTACCAGCGTTTGCTTTCGTATCCATTGCGGTGGCACTTTGTCTTTATGCGCATTTGTAACTTCAAGGTAGTATCCAAAAACATTGTTGAATGAAATTTTCAGCGAGGAGATTCCTGTTTGATCCTGTTCTGTCTTCTGAATTTTAATCAGATAATCTTTTCCTGAACGGGTAATTTGAAAGAGAGTATCGAGCTCCTCTGAAACCCCATCTTTGATGATACCACCCTTTTGAGCAATCGATGGTGCCTCCTCACGGATATCTTTTTCAATACGATCTTTAATAAGTTCGCAGGGATCAAGCTGATCTGCTATCTTATTAAAGGGTGCTTCTTTCTGTTCTGATAAAAGCTTTTTAATCTTGCCAATAGCCACCAAACCTTTTTTAATTTGGATGATCTCCCTTGGATTAATTTTACCCAGGGACACCTTAGCGATGAGCCGTTCCAGGTCACCGATCTCTTTGATAAGTATAGAGAGCACTTTAGCTAGTTCCGGATCTTTTATGAGCAGCTCTACCAGATCGAGACGCTCCTCAAGTAGTAGTATGTCTTTTAAAGGAAGCACGAGCCATTTACGAAGGGTTCTGGCACCCATCGGAGACAATGTTTGGTCTATTACCTGCAAAAGAGATTTACCTCCCTCATTATTGCTGTGAAGAATCTCAAGGTTACGAACTGTAAATTTATCCAGCCACACATAGCTATCTTCTTGTAAACGCGAAATTCCTGTGATATGATTGAGGTTGGGATGTTCGGAAACCTGGAGGTAATGAAGCACAGCACCACAGGCAACAATTGAATGTTTCAGCTCTGTTATACCAAAACCTTTTAAGGATTGGGTCTCGAAGTGCTTGTTAAGAATGTCATTGCAATAATCAAATTGAAATATCCAATCGTCAATAGCGTAAGTATAAAATTTAGTACCAAAGAGCTGTCGAAACTCTTTCTGTTTTGTTTTACAAAAAATTATTTCAGAGGGTTTAAAGCCTTGCAACAGCTTATCTATATAATCTGCGTTGCCCTGAGCCGCATAGAATTCTCCTGTGGAAATATCGACCAGAGAGGCTCCGATTGAATCGTTCTCAAAATGAAGCGCACATAAAAAATTGTTGCACTTATTATCCAAGATCTGCTCATTATCAGTTACCCCCGGTGTAATTAACTCGGTAACACCCCGCTTTACAATTGTTTTTGTCAGTTTTGGATCTTCAAGCTGATCGCATAGTGCGACGCGAAAACCGGCACGTACCAGCTTTGGCAGATATGTGTCAAGTGCATGATAGGGAAAGCCTGCTAAGTCAGTATAGGATGCAGATCCATTCGCTCGTTTAGTCAATACTATTCCGAGAACCTGGGAAGCTGTGACGGCGTCCTTATCAAAAGTCTCGTAAAAATCTCCTACGCGGAAAAGTAGAATCGCATCGGGATATTTTGCTTTGATGCGTTTATATTGCCCCATCAAAGGGGTTTCTTTCATTTCGTCGCTAGTCTTCAATACATCATTGATAACAGACAAAAATAGTAATTTACCCCGGGCTCTATTCCATGCGAAAGCTTCAAACCACAGAACTAAACAGGCTATCTATCGAGGCCTTCAAGAGCTTGGAAAAACTACCTGTCGTGGTAATTCTTGATAATGTGAGAAGTGGATACAATGTTGGATCGGTGTTTCGAACCTGTGATGCCTTCGCAGTTTTCTCTTTGTATCTCTGCGGCATCACCCCCACCCCACCAAACAGAGAGGTAAAGAAAACTGCTTTAGGAAGTTCTGAATCAGTTAAATGGCACTATTTCGAAGATACCTTAAAAGCTTTGGAAAAAGTAAAAGAAGATGGTTTTCAAATAATCATTGCGGAGCATACAACCAGAAGCATTTCATTGCAACATTTTTCTCCTTCAAAAAATATGAAATATGCTTTGGTATTCGGAAATGAAATTGATGGAATAAGCGGGGATCTGCTTGAATTAGCAGATGCTGCAGTGGAGATTCCTCAATTTGGAACCAAGCATTCACTAAATATTAGTATTGCAGCTGGGATCATTCTATGGCATTTTGCTCGAAATCTTTTGAATTGATAATTGATTTCAAGTCTTATAGTCTACCTGAAATAAAAAGGCTGCCTCACAGCTTAAGTGAGGCAGCCCTGTAATTCTTCCTATTAACTTAAATTACTTTTGATCTTCTTGATTCTGCTGATCTTGTTGATTCTGTTGATCTTGATGATTATCTTGATTGTTTTGATCTCCTTGAATCTCCTGGATCTCTACCCTTCTGTTTACTGTGTAGACTTTAGGATACAACTGTTGTGATTCGCCAGCAGATTCGATAGCAATTCTACTTTCATCTATTTGGTAGTATTTAACTAAGAAATCTTTAACTGAGTTGGCGCGTTTTGTCCCAAGACCTTTATTATAACTTTCAGAACCTCTTACATCGGCATTTCCAAGGATTTGAATTTTTGCCTCAGGTCTTAATTGCATATATTTAGCTAATGCCGCAAGATCAGGATAAGAGGTAGTCTTTACAATAGAGCTATTAGTGTCAAAATAAACGGTTGGCATAATGAATCCAGTACTAGGTGGGGGCTTGGGAATAGTAATACCATGGATATCCACCAATGCATCAGCTAATGTATTAGCCTCCTTATCTAAACAATCCGGCACTCCGTCTTTATCAATATCCATTGCTATACCCGCTGTGTCAACAGAGCATCCTGCTGGGGTAAAGAGATCTCTATCTCTTAAATCAGGAACACCATCGTTATCGGAATCTACAGAAGTACCATTGCCATATACTTTAGAACCTACAGGAGTATTTGGTTCTTTATCATACATCTCAGATATTCCATCATTATCACTATCAGTAGAAAGGCGGGTTACCTGATCCTTTACAATCTTAAAATCATCATACATTACCTCTACCGGATCTTTCCATTCTATATATTGGTTGTTTTTATCCTTTCCGACAAATTTGTAAGTGAGTCCTAAACCTGCAAAGGCATATTTATCTTTATTGCTTTTAAAGGGAGTATTTTCATTTTCAACAAAGGCATCCAGCTTATCGCTGTTCACCACATGCATTGCTACTTCTAAACCAAGATCGAACGAACGGCTTAATTTAAGCTTGGCTCCAAGAGAAAATGGTACCTCCAAGGCCGTAGACGCTCCAGAAAGGCCCCGATTTAACCCGCCTACTGTTTGACCACTTGTACTTGTATGGGCTATTGAATATACTGTATCGGTTGAAAGGCTTTTTATCTTTGAATCAAAACTTACTACTCCAACTCCCATAGTGCCAAAGATTGCAAGCCAGCGGTCGTGTTTTGTTGACTGATTGGCCTTAATAAGAGCCAAGGCGAGGTTGTTGAAATCAATATAAGCACTTAAACCTCCGCTTATTAGGTTGGTTTCAAAATAA
>JACCZZ010000152.1 GCA_013695715.1 Chitinophagales bacterium
AATATCCATCCAGAAACCATCTACATGTACTTTGTGGATAGGAGATTCATCTTTCCGGGCCTGCGGGTCCGTTTCTGTACCCATCATAAAATCTCCACCCGGAATCCAGACCATGCCTGGAGGAGCACTTGCCGCCTTTCCATTATAATAATTTTGATTTGAAATTAAAGTTTGCTGATAGCTGGCAATTCTGGTTGGTGAAGTAGGAAGGTTTGAAAAGATGATGAGAAGGCTAAAAGAAAAAAGGGGCATCATGTTAACAGGTATTTGATATACAGAGATAGTATCTGGAGGTAAAGATAAGCGATAAGCAGTTTATTACAGTGAAGAACAATTATTACTATGTATAATGAGTTGCACAATCATAGCAGCATCTGTTATCTTAATGACCCCGGCAATTTTTATTAATTTCGTTATTTATTAATTCGTTTTATGATTAAAGGGAAAATGACAACCGACCAGGTCAATTATCTTAATATAGGATTGATGATTCTGTCGGCTATTAGTGCTTTCTTATTCCCTTTCGAAACTTTTTTATTCGTTTATGCCTTCCTTGGGCCTCTTCATTATCTGACGGAGATTTCATGGCTGCACGATCGACATTATTTTACTAAAGGAAAATATGATTACCTGTTTTTGATTTTTGCGGGTTTGCTTATTACGGCAGGGTCACTAAAATTGATACCGAATCTTCCTGCAAATACTGGTACAGCAATCACCTTTATAGCATTCAGTGCGGCTTTGATCTTTGTATTCGTAAATAATCCATATGCTAAGGCATTCTACATTTTCCTCTTATTTCCGATATCAGCAATAGCGGTAAAAAGTCCCATCATTCAGTCCTTATTCAGCGTCTTTCTTCCCACCATAATCCATGTCTTTCTTTTTACCGGCCTGTTCATCCTCGTTGGTGCCTTGCGGGGTAAAAGCTTATCAGGAATCGCATCGCTTGTTGTTTTTATCATTTGCGCGGTCAGCTTCTTCCTTTATTTCCCTGAAAGCACGAATTACACTGTTTCAGAAAGAGTAAAAAATAACTATGCAGATTTTCAAATGCTGAATTATTACTTAATGGCTCCTTTCAGTACCCACAACTTTGAGCAGCCATCGAATATCCAGGAGTATTTCCGTTATGTAAACAACGTTCTATATCAAAGCAGGGCAGCCTTTTCCGTTATGGCCTTTATCGGTTTCGCTTATATGTATCATTATCTAAACTGGTTTTCAAAAACCTCTATAATACAGTGGCACAACATTTCGCGCACAAGATTAGCCGCAATTATAATTATTTGGCTCGCATCAATCGGCTTGTATGCCTATGATTATAAAACCGGATTGAAATGGCTGTTTTTCCTGAGTTTTTCTCACGTATTGCTTGAGTTTCCGTTAAACCATTTAACATTTGCTACTATCGGAAAAGAACTCCGGGCAATTTTCTCAGGCCAGAGAGCTGTTATTGCCAAGTAATAGAATTAACAAGCCTTGATTTCATGATTATGTTTACACGTGAAATAAATATCTCTGGTGGTAACTAATTTTTACATATAAGGATTCTTCCTTCTTCATTAATCATTTCCTACATTTGCGCCTCGTTCAAGAGCCCGATCGGGCTCTAAGAATCAAAATCTTTACGTGTGATCGAACAATACTTTAAGTGGCATTCGCCAATATTAGGGCGAGAGTCGGAAATGCTTGTATTTGGAGACCGTGGCTATCCCATCATCATCTTTCCCACTTCTATGGGGCGTTATTATCAATACAAAGATTTTAAGTTAATGGACAGCATAAGTCAATACATTGATAATGGTTTGGTAAAGGCTTATTGTGTTGACAGTATAGACGAAGAGAGCTTGTATAATAAAAAAGTTCATCCCTCCGTGCGTGTGCATAATCACACGATCTACGACCATTTTATTCATGATGAGATAGTTCCTCGTACCATGCATGAAACAGGACATTCAAAAGTTGCCGTAGCAGGGTGCAGCTTCGGAGGTTATCATTCTGCTAATTTTGCTTTTAGATATCCGGAGAAAGTAGGATATCTTTTTAGTATGAGTGGTTCGTTTAACATTAAACCACAAATGGATACTTACTATGATAATCAGGTATATTTCAACAACCCACCTGATTACCTGCCTGCCTTGGAAAATCCTGCATTGTATGACATAGGAATTGTGCTTGGTGTAGGTGAACATGATATTTGTCTCCAGGCAAACAAACAGATGTCGCAGATTCTGCAAAAAAAAGGCGTAAACCATTGGCTCGATGTAAGGATAGGTGCTGTACATGACTGGCCGATTTGGCGTGAAATGTTTCCGAACTATATTTCGCAAATGAAATTTGAAGGATAAGTCATGAGCTGTTGATGAAATTCAAGCCTTCATTGATCTGAACTCATCGTCACTCTAATTTGCTTCATTAACAGGTTAGGTAAAAAACCTTTAATTATTACCATGAAAAAAATAGGAATTTTATTTGGCATGGAGCGGACATTTCCGCAAGCCTTAATTGAGAGGGTAAATGCTAAAAATGTAGACGGAATTGTTGCTGAACCAGTCCGGATAGATAAAGTGGCTCAGGGTTATCCAACCGATTATGATGTAATTATAGACCGCATTTCGCAGGATGTTCCTTTTTTCAGAACCTATCTGAAAAATGCTGCTTTATGCGGAACTGCGGTTATAAACAATCCTTTCTGGTGGAGCGCCGATGATAAATTCTTCAACAACTGCCTTGCTGTAAAAATTGGAGTGCCGGTGCCAAAAACAGTTATTCTGCCATCGCATGAACGACCGGATGATACCACGGAAGATTCTTTTTCTAACCTGGCGTCGCCACTTGATTGGGAATCCATGCTGGCCTATGTAGGATTTCCTGCTTACATGAAGCCATATTCCGGAGGTGGTTGGAAGAGTGTTTACAAGATTAGCAATATGGCAGAGCTGTTTGAAAAACATGCTGAAACAGGGCAGCTTGTGATGTTGTTGCAGGAAGAAATTCAGTTCGATGCATACTTCCGCTGTTATTGTCTGGGCGGAAAATACGTGCGCCTCATGCATTACGAACCACGCAATCCTCATCACCTTCGATACAGCGCATTTCAAAATGTCTCAGAGGAATTGCTGCAAACTGTGCATGACTATGTATTAAAGCTCAACCAGGCTCTTGGTTATGATTTTAATACCGTAGAGTTTGCTATTCGTGATGGTATCCCCTATGCCATTGACTTCTGCAATCCTTCTCCTGATGCTGACCGTAATTCGGTTGGAGATGAAAACTTTGAATGGGTAGTAGAGAATGCTGCAAACATGGCTATCGAAAAGGCTGTGGCGCATCGTGAAGGTGAAGACAACCTTACTTGGGGAACTTATATGAAAAAGGCAGCACAGGGTAAAGGAATCACCGCAGAGATTTAGATCTCACAGGTTTGCCAATTCGTAAAAATAACTTGTGTAATGCTAAAATTAACTGTACGGTTTTAGCCAGGGTTTCGATATTTTTGAGAACTGCTTTTGATGATTATACAACGCATTTACATAGATACATCAATAATTGGCGGTTATTTTGACGATGAATTCAAAGAGGCAACAATTAAACTATTTGAACGCCTTGAAAATAATGAGGTAATTTTTGTTGTTTCTGACTTACTTGATCTTGAATTATTAAATGCACCACAATACGTGAGGAAATTATTAATAAATTATTCTGCCAACAGATTTGAACGGATTGAATTGACAGAAGAAGCTATACTTCTTGCCAACACTTACATTAAAGAAAAAGTAGTAGGTAAAACAAGTATAGAAGACTGTCGACATATTGCAATGGCAACTATAAATAAGGTAGACGTTTTAGCAAGTTGGAATTTTAAACATTTTGTTAATCTTGACAGAATTAAGGGCTACAATTCTGTTAACTTACGTTTTGGTTATGCGATACTTGAAATAAGAAGCCCAAAAGACCTTGTAAAATATGGAGACGACTAAAAAAGAAAAAAAATTTGACACAGTCAAGATGATGCGTGAAATAAGGGACAGAATAAGTGCAGAAACTCAGAATATGACTTTTGAGGAACTGAAAGCTTATATAGATAAACAACTCTCTATCAGTAAAACAAAACGGATAGGACAGTAATAATCAGAAACACTACAAGAAATGGAAATCCTTTTTCTATCGTCAGGCGCCCCTATAGGAACTATGGGAGAATGTTCCCAGTATTACAAGTTTTTGTCAAGAATTAATATTTTTCATTCCGTAATTAAAATTCACGGTAGGTCAGGTCTCTTAAGAACAACACCATAAATGATGAACAATAAGCTTTTCACGATAGGAATAGAAGAGGAGTTCATGATTATTGATCCGGTGAGCAGGGAACTGGTTTCCCACATGCACGAGGTAGTAGAGGGGGGGAAAACTATCTTAAATGAACAGGTAAAAGCAGAGATGCATAAAGCCGTAGTAGAGGTAGGCACCAACATCTGCCATGATGTGAAAGAGGCGCGTAAAGAGGTAACCCATCTTCGAAGCATCATCAGCAATATTGCCAGGAACCAAAATTGCCTGATAGGTGCTGCGGGTGCACACCCCTTTTCCCGCTGGCAAGATGCACTTATTACAGAGCTTCCGCGCTATCATGAGATCGTAAATGAAATGCAGGATGCTGCCCGTTCCAACCTGATCTTCGGCCTACATGTGCATGTGGGAATAGATTCCCGGGAGACCGGAGTACAGATTATGAATGGAGTGCGTTACCTGCTTCCCCACATTTTTGCACTTTCTACAAACTCTCCTTTCTGGCTCGGAAGAAAAACCGGATTTAAATCTTATCGGTCTAAAGTGTTTGATAAATTCCCGCGTACAGGTATTCCGGAAAACTTTAATAGTGCAAGCGAATTTGATGAGTATATAGCATTGCTGGTGAAAACAGGCTGCATAGACAATGGAAAAAAAATATGGTGGGACCTCCGGCTGCATCCTGTCTTCAGCACCCTTGAGTTTCGTATCTGTGATGTGCCAATGAGGGTTGATGAGACCATTGCGCTGGCAGCAGTAATGCAGGCAGTAGTAGCAAAGCAATATAAGCTGATGCAGCAAAATCTCAGCTTCCGCAATTATAAACGCGCCCTCATCAATGAAAATAAATGGCGTGCAGCCAGGTATGGAATAGAAGGCAAGATGATTGATTTTGGGAAAGAGATGGAAGTGCCGTTTGTATTTTTGGGAGAAGAGCTGATAAATTTTGTTGATGACGTGGTGGATGATCTTAACTCACGTGAAGAAGTAAACTATCTCAGAACTATTATGGAACGCGGCACAGGCGCCGACAGGCAGTTGAAGGTATTTGACGAAACCCAGGATCTTAAACACGTGGTAGATTATATTGTAGCAGAAACGAATGTGGGATTGAACTAAGTAATTCCCATTTTCCTTTGATAAACGAACATTATCAAGTGATTAACTTCTGTTAAGTTAAGACATTGTTTCCCGCCTTAATTTTATCTTTGAACTTTCGAGCCTCTTTTTGGATTAACATTTGGTAATGTTAGAAGAAGCAAAGGGAAGACTTTAGTAAGATTATGGATCAGCCAGTAATCAGAGTTGCAGTTCTTGATCTTTATAACCGGGTAACCAACGAGGGAATGCGTGGCATACGCGCATTATTATATAATGAAAAAAAGCGCACTGATGCCCGCGTAAGATGGGATCTGTATGATATCAGAAATGCAGAAGAAATACCTGACACGAGCTATGACGTTTATATTTCATCAGGGGGTCCCGGCAGTCCGCTGCAGAGCGGGGAACCGTGGGAAAACAAATATTTTAGCCTGATTGATAAATTGTGGGAACATAACCTTAATAATAACGACCAGAAGAAGCATGTCTTTTTTATCTGTCATTCATTTCAGTTGATCTGCAGGCATTGGAAAATTGGGGATGTAACGAAAAGGCGTTCCACTGCTTTCGGTGTCTTCCCTATTCATCAGACTGAAGAAGGTGAAGCAGAACCACTCTTTGAAAAGCTCCCGGAACCTTTTTACGCTGTTGACTCACGCGATTACCAGGTAGTGCAACCGAACATGTCGCTGATGGAAACAGAGGGTTTTCGTCTGGTGGCATTAGAAAAGAGCAGGCCCCATGTTGAACTTGAGCGTGCCGTAATGGCCATTCGTTTCTCTGATGAATTTATAGGCACTCAATTTCACCCTGAAGCAGATCCTCAGGGCATGCTTCGTTACTTCTCACGCCCTGACAAAAAAGAATTCATTGTTAAAAATTATGGTGAAAAGAAGTACTTCGAAATGGTAGATTATCTTGATGATCCTGATAAGATTGTTCTAACACAGCATACCATTCTTCCTACTTTCTTACGATCCTCCTTCAGCCGCGTTCTTGAAACTGCCGACTGTGTTTAGTCATACACGCTCTCCTTCATTATGGCATAGTTCTGCATTGAGTATTTATAGATATTTATCTGGAAATCCTCTGCTGCATTACTATTTTTGATGCCGTCAAATATTCATGTATGATTTCCAAATACCGTGAAGCATACAACACACAATTCACTGAAGAAAAATATAAACAATTTCTAGCTGACCTTGATGCGGAAGCGGGTTATCCTGTTCAATTCCGGGTAGCTGAATCGCCGATTTTCATTCCTATTAGTTTAAAGGAAAAATTGATCGCAGCCGGCGATCAGATCCTTCAGACAGTGATGTCAGAAAAATATCTAAAGCAATCTTTTACTGCCATTCCGCCTTCTCTTCTAGTTCCAAATCAAGACTCACATCCGGGTACCATTGCAATAGATTTCGCTGTTTGTAAAAACGAGGCTGGTGAGTTTTGGCCTCAGCTTATAGAATTACAGGGGTTCCCTTCCATGTTTGCTTATCAGCATTGGGTAGCATTGAAATACAAGAAACATTTTACTGTTCCGGGAAACACCACGCACCTCTTCAGTAACCTCGCAGATGATACATATATTAAGCGATTAAAAAAATGGATTGTTGATGAAGAAGATCCGGAACAAGTCATCTTGTTAGAAATAGAGCCGGAGAAGCAAAAAACAAGAGTAGATTTTGAGCTTACCAGGAAAATGGTTGGTATTGAATACGTATGCATCAGCAAAGTAATTCTTGAGGGGAAACAATTATTTTATGCAAAGAACGGCCGTAAAATTCCAGTCAGGCGCATCTACAACAGAGTGATTTTTGATGAATTTGCAAGGCGCACAGATATGCACTGCCAGTTTAATCTTACAGAAGAAGCCAATGTTACCTGGGCAAATCATCCCAACTGGTTTTTTAGAATAAGCAAATATTCAATGCCATTTATCAACAGCCCTTATGTACCTCAGACGAAATTTTTAAATGAAGTGGAGACCATTCCCGAAGATCTAGAGAATTATGTGTTGAAGCCGTTATTTTCTTTTTCCGGCACAGGGGTTATTTTCGATATCAAGGCAGGATCCCTTGAAAACATTGACGATCCACAGAACTTCATCCTTCAAAGAAAAGTGCAGTATGCCCCGGTTATTCAATCTCCTTCCGGCTTGGTGAAAGCCGAGATTCGACTTTTATATACCTGGTTGAAAGATGAGCCCGCACCTTTGCTCACCATAAATCTTGTAAGACTGAGCAAAGGAAAAATGATTGGAGTAGATTATAACAAGGACCAGGAGTGGGTTGGTGGAAGTGTTGGATTTTTGGAAACGTAATCAGATGCTTTAAAGTCGGCTACCATCATAATTCATTATGAAATGAAATATAGAATTTTCTTTCTCCTCTTCATCGAATTATTTATAAGCTGTTCAAAGAAGGAATCGAAGCAGCCAATAGATATTTTTTCTTTAACCCTCAACTCACTTGATCATAATTCGTACTCCTTAGACGAGCTTTCAAAACGAAAAGGCGCAGTGATTGTCTTTCTTCAACCCGAGTGTCCGTTCTGCAATTCATATGGAAAAACATTAAAGCAGTTAGATAGTATATGCATTCAAAAACGAATATCGTTTCTTGGTATAGTGTCTGGAAAAAATTATTCCGAAGCTGAAATTAAGACATACTTGGATAAGCATCATTTGACAAATCCCATATTACTCGATCCTGATTTTACGCTGCAAAAACAATTGGGTGCTACAATTACTCCTGAAGCTTTTCTCATTAATAATAAAGGTAAAATGCTCTATCGCGGAATGATAGATAATTGGGGTTATGAAATAGGAAAAGTTCGTGCTCATGTCTCTGATCATTATCTTCTTGATGCTATAGAGGCTTATCTTCAAAACAAACCAATTGCTCCTGATTCTACCAAAGCAATTGGTTGCTATATTGAATAAGTGATAAATTAAAATAACTCTTTATTTCCACCTGACCATTTGTCCACTTGCCAGTGTTGCGTACAGTGAAAATACCTTGCGGGTTGACAGAATTTATTAAATTTGGAAATAAATATTCGACATGGATAAACAAGCCATCATAGAACACACACTTAAAGCTATTAATCAACTTCCGGAAGAAAAAGTGAAAGAGATTTCAGACTTTACCGAGTTTATCCTTAAGCAATATGAAGAGCAACTTCTGCCAAAAGGCATAGCCTATCTAACTTCTAATAGTAAAGCTTTTGAATTTTAAAAGATGAAGAAGATCTTTATACAGAAGCCGACATAAAAGAACCATACGTTGGCTAAGGGCGACATTATTTTAATCACCTTCCCGTTTACCGACCTAAGTGGCAATAAGCTTAGACCATCTACGGTTCTTGCCGATTTCAATCAAGATATTATTGTGGCATTTATTACTACTCAACTTAAATGGCAGGAACAAACAGACCAATTATTGACTCAAGCATTACATAGTGGAATTAAAAAGCCTTCACTGATCCGTTTAAGCAAGTTGGCTACATTAGACAAGTCTCTAATCAAAGGACGAATGGGTAGCTTGACCATTGAGCAGATTAAATCTCTTAGATAACAAGCTGAAGCTTATATTCCAATTACCTTAAGAGGATCCTTGAAATAAGACCCTCTTTTTGTGGATTTGGTTTGATGTTTATAGCCGAAGAAAGTGCGCCCCAAATTATTTTGATATTATTTTGGCTTAATTACATTCCAATTTATGCGGAAATTTCCTCCCGTTATAACACATTTTGCTGGCCTCAAAATTTTCTCCGGTGTAATCTCACTTTTTCTATGCCTGAATTTTTCCTGTCAACAGAAAATGCAAGTAACCTTTACTGCCGATATAGCACCTATAATACATCAAAAATGTACGCGGTGTCACAGCATG
>JACCZZ010000175.1 GCA_013695715.1 Chitinophagales bacterium
AAAATGGCTTTACAACTAACTGACACCAATTTTAAAGAAACCGTTCTCGATGCTAATAAAGTTGCTCTCGTTGATTTTTGGGCTGAATGGTGTGGACCCTGCCGTATGATTGGCCCTGTAGTAGAAGAACTATCGAAAGAATATCATGGAAAGGTAGTAATCGGCAAAGTAAATGTTGATGACAATCCCGAAACTGCCATGCAATATGGCATTCGAAGCATTCCAACAATCTTATTTTTTAAAAATGGTCAGCTTGTAGATAAACAAGTAGGAGTTGTTCCCAAATCTGTATTGGAAGGGAAGTTAAAATCTTATATTTCTTAAACATTACTCAACTTATATTGTGATAAAGCCCTTCTGAGAGGAGGGGCTTATCTGTTATAAGGCCATCCTATCCGGAATTTTAATAATGATTTTTACGGTCAGATATCCTAAGAAAAGAAATATTCCATATTGAAGAGTCATCACAATCATCTCCATTCTTTGGATGTGATCTTGAAGGTGGGTGACAAGAGTAGTATAAAGCAGCACCGGATTTGAAGCAATGTCCCAAGAGTTGAGGCGAACATATCTGCCAATATAAATTCCAAGACTTCCTGTAAGCAAAGTTATTATTGCAAAAATCCACCCCTTCAGCCGGTTTGTTCTTTTACGAATAAGATTTTGAATTTCAAGAAGAGAGATGAAACCAAGCATCAGGCCTGTCCATGCAAAGGAAAGTATTAGTCCGAGATCAAACCATAATGGAATATTTTGCTTCTCTTTTAGATGCAGCAGATCGGTTAATATGTAAGGAGAATTTGGCCAGAAAAAAAACCAAATAAGCAAGAGAAAATAAGTCAACAGTTTATACCTTAATACATGAAAAGAAACCGGCAAATACAAACTTAATAGATATGGAATCCAGGCAAGAAAAAGATTCCAAATAAAATAAAGATAATTGTTATGCCCGCTTAGATAGATCCGAAGAAATTCAAGACCTGTTGCATACAGGGAAGACAAGGCGAGAAGTAATGTTATTTCCCACCTGTTCCCCAGATATTTTCCTTTGATTGACTTTAGCATAGATGATTTTAAGGTCGAGGTTGGAAAGGTAAAAATTCCTTGCACCATTCCTGTTAAGCTTTAAATCAGAAACATTATTTTTGAATACAACTCCATGTATCAATATTAAATATTCAAAAACCATTAAAAGCCTTGGAAAAGAAGTTAGAGCTTATAGGAGAAGTAAGCAGAATACAAAATCTGGAGCTGCTTGCAAAGCAGGTTGTAGAAGGATTTCTTATCGGATTGCATAAAAGCCCCTTTCATGGGTTCTCGGTAGAATTTGCAGAGCATAGATTATATAATCCGGGAGAATCTACCCGTTTTATTGATTGGAAAGTGTATGCCCGCACCGACAGGGTTTATGTAAAAAAATTTGAAGAGGAGACAAATCTTCGATGTCAATTGGTAGTTGACGCCTCTTCCTCCATGTATTTTCCCGAAATAAATGACGCTCAAAATGGGTTGCGGAAAATTGATTTCGCAGCAGTTGCCGCCGCCTCAGTCATGAACTTACTGAAAAAGCAGCGCGATTCTTTCGGGCTTACAATTTTCTCTGACAGCGTGGAACAGCAGACGGAGGTGAAATCGAGCTCAGTTCACTATAAACTATTGCTGAATAATCTTGAATCATTGGTTCAACGCACACCTGATAAAAAGAAAACATCTGCAGCCGCATGTTTGCATGAGGTAGCCGACAAGATGCATCGCCGATCCATGGTGATCATATTTAGCGACATGTTCGAAAATATAACAGAGGGTAGCGATGAATACAGCTCATTGTTCGCCGCGTTGCAGCATCTTAAGCACAACAAACATGAGGTTATTCTCTTCTACATCCTTGATAAATCTAAAGAGATGGACTTCGAATTTACCAATCGCCCGTACCGCTTCATAGATCTTGAGACCGGAGAGAGGGTGAAGCTAAATCCTAATCAGGTGAAAGAACTTTATGTGAAACAGATGAAGGAATTTTATCAGCAATTAAAACTCCGCTGCGGACAGTATCACATTGATATGGCGGAAGCAGATATCAATCTTGGCTTTCGCCAGGTCTTACTTCCATATTTAATGAAGAGGATGAAGTTTAATTAAAGAGTTTACATCTTGATAAAATCCAGTTCCATTCTTCTCTAATCATATTTTATTTGTCAGGGAATAAAATCAAATCTGAAGTCTTGCCTGCTCGAACCTTCAAAACACTTTTTTGATTTCCTTCCCTAAATCCAAGATCAACCTCGGCCTCCACATTCTCGATAGAAGGTCAGACGGATATCACAACATTGAATCTGTATTTTATCCTGTATCATGGTTGGATGCATTGGAAATTCTCCAGTCAGAAAAATTTTCTTTTCAGATTACTGGGTTGCAGGTGCCCGGCTCGCCGGAAGATAATTTCTGTGTTAAAGCATATCAGTTATTGAAGAAAACCTTTGATTTACCACCCGTTCAGATCATCTTATTAAAAAACATTCCGCTTGGTGCCGGATTAGGCGGTGGATCGTCTGATGGTGCCACCACTTTAAAGATGCTGAATAAATTATTAGAATTAAATCTATCAGTAGAGGAGTTGAAAAATTACGCATTAAAGCTGGGAAGCGATTGTCCGTTTTTTATTGAAGAGAAACCATGTAAAGTTACAGGCAGAGGAGAAGTCCTGGAAAATATCGCAGTTGACCTATCAGGTTTATATGTACAAATAATTTTTTCAGGAATAGAGATAAGCACTGCATGGGCATTCAAGGAATTATCATCTCTAAAGGAGTCAAAACTTATGGAAAACCTTGAACCCTCTTCTATTCTCCCTATTGAATCAGTGATTAAGACACCTGTCAGCGAGTGGCGAAATCATTTAAAAAATGAATTTGAAGATGTTGTATTCGAGCAATACCCTCAGATTGCTAATATAAAAAAGATGCTGTATGACGAAGGTGCACTTTATGCATCTATGAGTGGGAGCGGATCAGCTATATATGGCTTATTTGAAGATCCTCCGCAAAGTAAAGTGAATAGCAACTTCAGACAATTCACAGGCAGGTTATAGGTTTCGTTACTCCATGATGAAGTAGAAACAAACGACTGCTCTTTTATTTGTTATCCTTCATCATGCATAAGAATTCATCAAAAAGATAACGGCTGTCGTGAGGGCCAGGTGCTGACTCAGGATGATATTGAACTGAGAATGCCCTCTTGTCCTTCAGGCGCAATCCTTCTACAGACTTATCATTTAAATTAATGTGCGTTACTTCTATATTGTTTGATTGCTTAATCGCCTCAGGATTCACTCCGAAGCCATGATTTTGAGAGGTGATCTCACATTGGCCTGTAATGATGTTCTTAACCGGATGATTTAAGCCCCGGTGGCCATGGTGCATTTTGAATGTAGGGATATCGTTTGCGAGTGCCAGCAGTTGGTGGCCTAAGCATATTCCGAATAAAATCTTATCATCATCTAAAATTTCACGAACTGTGTCTACGGCATAATCCATTGCTGCAGGATCACCCGGTCCATTAGAGATAAAATATCCGTCAGCTCCCCAGGCTCTCATTTCATTATAAGAAGTTTTTGCAGGAAAAATTTTAACATACATGCCCCTGTCAACCATACAATTCAAAATATTTTTCTTTATTCCCAGGTCTAGTGCCGCTACTTTAAAAGTTGAGTTCGCCTCGCCCACTTCGTATGGATTCGGTGTGCTTACAAGGGATGACAATTCAAGACCTGCCATGGGAGGCACCTCTGATAATTTGTTTTTTAGCACTTCGATATCCGTGATTTCAGTAGAGATAATAGCATTCATAGCACCACGACTTCGTATATGCCGAACCAGTGAACGTGTGTCAATGCCTTCGATGGCAATTTTATTCTCTTTAAGAAAATATTCCTGAATGGAACTGCTTGATTGCTTCCTTGAATAAAAAGTATTAAAGCTTTTGCAGATAAGCCCTGCAATTTTAATTGAGTCAGACTGCTCCTCTAAATCATGAATGCCATAGTTGCCAATGTGCACGTGAGTAGCAACCAATATTTGTCCATAGTAAGAAGGATCTGTAAAAATCTCCTGGTAACCGGTCATGCCGGTATTAAAGCAAATTTCACCGGTAGTAGTACCAATAGCTCCACCTCCATTCCCATGATAGATTGTTCCATCTTCCAATAAAAGAACTGCTGGAATTTTCAAGCTAAATTTTTATGAATAATAATGATTGAATGTTTTATTAGAACACACTTCTGTTATGTAGTGATAATTGCAACCTACATCATTGAGTTGCAAAATTACTTGTTATAGTTAAACGTCGAAATGTTACTGAATAATGGCACATTATCTATTCTTTGAAGAAAGAACTGATATAAGAAATCCTAAGCTATCTTTGCCATCTTCTCAAATCAATTACAAAATGCCATATCTGTTTACATCAGAATCTGTTTCTGAAGGTCATCCTGATAAAGTAGCCGACCAGATCTCTGATGCTATTCTCGATGAGTTTTTGAAGCTCGACCCTGATTCTAAGGTAGCATGTGAAACTTTTGTTACTACCGGACTTGTAGTGGTTGGTGGAGAGGTAAAATCAAATGCATATGTAGACATACAGCGTATCGCAAGAAACGTAATACGCAACATTGGCTATACTAAATCGGAGTATAGGTTCGATGCAGATTCATGTGGTATTGTTACGGCCATTCATGAGCAATCGCCTGACATTAATCAGGGTGTGGAGCGTGAAAACAAAGAAGATCAGGGTGCTGGTGATCAGGGGATGATGTTCGGCTACGCATCTAATGAAACAGATAATTATATGCCGCTTGCCCTCGATCTGGCTCATCGGCTGCTGCAGGAGCTCTCAGCAATAAGGCGCGAAGGTAAGGTGATGACCTACCTGCGACCGGATGCAAAGTCGCAAGTGACAATTGAATACAGCGAAGATCATAGACCATTGCGGATTGATGCAATCGTTATATCTGCACAGCATGATGAAGACGCTACACAGGAGATCATCAAAGAAGACATTCAAAAATATCTCATTCCCCGTGTAAAAGAAGGACTGCCATCGCGCACCTCAGAGCTCTTTGGACAAGACATTAGATACTTTATTAATCCTACCGGGAAATTTGTAATCGGTGGGCCTCATGGTGACACTGGACTAACAGGAAGAAAAATCATAGTAGACACCTATGGTGGCAAAGGTGCTCATGGAGGTGGAGCATTTTCAGGAAAAGATCCCTCAAAAGTAGATCGTTCAGCAGCATATGCAACTCGACATATTGCAAAAAATTTAGTTGCAGCAGACATCGCTGACCAGGTATTGGTACAGGTGGCTTATGCCATTGGTGTGGCAAAACCTGTTGGATTATATGTCACCACATTTGGCACTACCAAGGTGAAAGATGAGGAAGGTAAAGTAATCACAGATATCAGGATCAGTGAGATTGTACAACAGATTTTTGACATGCGGCCTTATGCAATTGTTGAACGGCTGAAGCTGAAAAATCCTATTTATAGCAAAACAGCAGCATATGGGCATATGGGTAAATCACCTATTACCCAGCAGGTTCAGTTTGGAAAGAATGGAATGACCGCCTTTCGGGAAGTAGAATTTTTTACATGGGAAAAGCTGGACTATGTGCCGCAGATAAGAAAGGCCTTCCTCCTGCAATAGGTTTTTTATAATTACTAAAGCAATGGTGAATACTATAGCTGCACTCAAACCATTGAGCAGGGAAATTTGATCTCGCAGTATCATTATGACTTTAGGCAGGGGAGTTCAAGTAATCGTAAACTGTTTTGATTTATAAGCAGGGATATATCTTTGCGCGTTTTTTAATAGATAAAACCAGTTGAGAATTATAGAATTGTTAACGCTATGAAAATATTGTTTGTCTGTTTGGGAAATATCTGTCGCTCGCCAATGGCTGAGGGCGTGATGAAAAATCTCATACAGGAGCACAATCTTGATTGGGAGGTAGAGAGTGCCGGCACTGAAAGATATCATGTAGGTGAATGCCCCGATAAGAGAGCACAAAGAACGGCTGCCAAATTTGGATTAGATATTAGCAAACAGGTAGCAAAGCAGATTTCATCTAAAGATTTTGAACGCTTCGATCTCATTTATGCTTTGGCTACAGATGTGATGGATGAAATATTATCATTAAAAGGAAGCAGTGCATATCAAAACAAGATCAAATTGTTCATGGATGAATTGTTTCCGGGTGAATACCGCGATGTGCCGGATCCATGGTATGGAGATGAAGCTGGGTTTGACCCTGTTTACAAATTTATTCAGCAAGGTTGTGAAAAAATAATTGAGCGTCACATGTCAATCGCACCACAACTTACAGAAGAAAAGAAGTGATTCTCGTTATACCTATTTCACAATAGACATTTCATTAATCAAATAACCTGCACCAGCATATTTATCGATAATAAAAAGAGTATACCGCACATCTAGAGTGATGTTGCGGCATTGAGAAGAATCAAAATAGATATCGCTCATTGTTCCCTCCCAGCAGCGATCGAAGTTGGTACCTATCAGTTGCCCCTCTCCATTAAGCACGGGGCTTCCGCTGTTGCCGCCCGTGGTGTGGTTGGAGGCGATAAAACAGGTGCGCAGATTTCCGGAAGCATCTGCATATGCACCGAAATCTTTTTGTTCATAGAGCTGAAGCAATCTCTGAGGTGCATCATAGAATTCATCGTGCGGAACATATTTTCCAACGAGTCCGTCAATGGTTGTATAATAATTATATTCAACTGCGTCTCGGGGCTGATAACCTTCTACCTTACCATAAGCAACCCGCAGCGTAGAATTTGCATCGGGATAAAAGCGCCGATCTTTCATAACTTCCATCTGCGCCCTCATATATTCGCGATTAAGAACATTTAACCGGTCATTTAATCGCAGATAAGAAGGTAATAGGGATTGATCATAATAATCCTTCAGAGCTACAGCCATTGTGAATGCAGGATCTTTTAACAGCTTTTTTTCACGGCCTTTTTTATATCCGTTCAACAAGCTGATTACCCTTTCTTCATTATCTAAAAATGATTTTGCAAAAAAATCTGAAGCATAATTATCATATTGGCCATCATATTTATGCAATGATTGTATAAGAAGCGGAGGCAATTGTTCAGATGTAAGGTTATTAATGGAAAGATCAACCATTGCTGATGTCATCTTCATATCAGTGCGTGCATTATAATCTTTAAAAAAGGCCTCGCATTGGGCCCTTATTTTTTCTATCAGCTTAAGCATACTTTCCTGTGAGGTAGTATCAATACGGCTCTTATCAGTCAACGGCCTCATGATACCTGCAATTTTAAATATTTCAGGACTCATCAGTGCTTCATTGTAGTAATCTATTAATGGCTGCATGATGCGAATGCTATCATACACCATCTTTAAGGAAGGTAAAATGTTACCATAATTTTCCTGCCATTGTGGATTGCTTTGCACACGTTTGTTAAAATCTGTTTCGTAGGTCATCTTTTTCTCAATAGCATCCGCTTTCTTCAGCCCCATAATCTCACCCTGCCACTTCTTCCATGCATTAGACAATCCATAATATTTCGCTGAGTATTTTATTCTGATAGAATCGTTTGCCATCATATCATTCCACCAGATATTTAATCGTGCATCTCTGATGGCGACCTTTTGCGGATCAGAAATATTTTGAATTACATCAACTGCATATGAAGAAATGTATTCGGTCGTTCTACCCGGAAAACCATATACCATTGTAAAATCTCCATCTTTTACTCCTTTCAGGGAAATAGGAAAGAAATAGCGTGGCTTAAATGGAACATTCTCTGCTGAGTATTCGGCTGGCTCGTTATTTTGGTTTGCATAAATTCTAAATAGTGAAAAGTCAGCAGCATGCCGCGGCCATATCCAATTATCCTCATCGCCACCAAAATTACCTATTGATTGAGGGGGCGCACCTACCAGCCGCACATCTCTGTACGTTTCGGTTATAAAGAGATAATATTGATTTCCACTATAAAAGCTTCGTACATACGCCCCATAATGGGATCCTTTAATGGCATCCTGCTCAATTGATTTGTTATTTATTTCAATCTGCTTCTGTCTTTCTAATTCATTCATGCCATCAGTTACTCCCATTAATGCGTAGCTGGTAACATCTTCCATTCTTATAATGAACGTAACTGAAAGCCCGGGGCAGACCAGTTCATTCTCTTGTTTCATTGCCCAGAATCCATCCTTTATATAGTTATGCTCTATGGAGCTGTGCGATTGAATTTGTCCAAAACCACAATGATGATTTGTAAGAACTAATCCTTTCTCAGAGACCACCTCACCGGTACATCCGCTTCCAAAAAGCAATACTGCGTCCTTCATTGAAGAATGATTTATGCTGTAGATATCTTCAGATGAAAGCTTCATCCCTTTCGACTGCATGTCGGCAATGGTAAGCTGATCAAGTAATATAGGGAGCCACATGCCCTCATCAGCCAGGGCTTGGAGAGAAGTTATTAAAAAAGTAATATATAAGATGATTTTAGACAAGTAATATATCATGACAGTAATTTGTTGAATCAAATTATCTCTGCAAAAATCCGATGATTTTCTATAATGAGTCTGAATCAATCAGAGGGTAGTCATTCAAAAGTGCAAAAAATTTGATGGTTGTTGTAACTTTTCATACATTAGAACGCCAAACGGGTGATTTAACAAAAAATAATAACCACTAAATTTTATACCCATGAGAAATGTACTCCTTCTTACTTTAGGGCTATTGCCGGCGACGCTGTTCGCCCAAAATTCTCTACAATCGTTTTTCGAAAAATATGCTGGGCATGATGGTTTTACAACAGTGAAAATTTCA
>JACCZZ010000177.1 GCA_013695715.1 Chitinophagales bacterium
GGTCCCGATCAGAATCTGATCTTGCTTGATGAAGCTACTGTCTATAATGCTTCTCATTTATTTGGTTTCTTCTCCGTTTTTAATTCAGATGCCATCCTCAATACTACTTTGTTTAAGGAGGGAATGCCGGCTGAATATGGGGGTCGTATCTCATCTGTATTAGACATCTCTATGAAAGATGGAAACAATCAAACATTTCATGGTTCTGGAGGAATCGGACTCATCGCCTCGCGCCTTACACTCGAAGGGCCACTTGAAAAAAATAAAAGCTCATTTATTGTTTCCGGTAGAAGAACATACCTGGATGTGCTTACGAAACCTTTCGTAAAAAATTCAGAGTTCGGCGGATCAGGATATTTCTTTTATGATGTGAATGCAAAAGTGAATTATAAATTTTCTGATAAAAACCGGTTGTACCTCAGTGGCTATTTCGGTCGTGATGTTTTCAAATTTTCTAATGACTACATCAACCTCGAGATACCATGGGGAAATGCTACCGCCACACTTCGCTGGAATCATTTATTCAGCAACAGGTTATTCATGAATGCATCCACCATTTACCAGGATTATAAGTTTGAGCTGAATGCAAATCAAGATCTCTTTGAGTTCTCTCTTTTTTCAGGAATACGTGATTTTAATTCGAAGATTGATTTTGATTATTTTCCGGGTGCACGGCACCAGGTGAAGTTTGGTATTAATTATATCTATCACATTTTTCAGCCAAGCAGCATTTCCGGAAAAAGCGGAGATGTTGAATTTAATCCTGAAGGCATCCAAAAACTTTATGCTCACGAGGGTGCCGTCTACATTCAGGATCAGTTTGATCTTACAGAGAAAATTCAGCTTCACGGAGGCATTCGTCTCTCCTTATTTAATCATGTTGGTCCTTACAAAAAAATTATTTATGATCCTTTTTCCGGACTGCCTGAAGACAGCATAATTTATTCAGCCGGCGAACAAATTAAAACCTATGGAGGCATTGAACCCCGGTTGATGATACGTTACTCAGTTAATGATAATTCATCTGTAAAAGCGGCTTTCACAATTAACAACCAATACATCCATCTTGTAAGCAACAACGGCACAACCTTACCAACAGACATTTGGGTGCCAAGCTCTGCACTGGTGAAGCCACAACTCGGCTATCAGTATTCACTGGGTTATTTCAAAAATTTGAGAGAAAATACCTACGAGACATCTATTGAAGTTTATTATAAACAACTTCAAAATCAGATTGAATACAATGAAGGATATACCCCATCTCCCAATGAGAACCTTGAACAGAGTTTCGTGTTTGGCAACGGCGACTCTTATGGAATTGAAATGTTTCTCAATAAAAAATATGGTGACTTCACTGGATGGATTGGGTATACATTGGCCTTTACCAATCGAAATTTTCCTGATCTGAATAATGGGGAAACCTTTTCTTATAGGTATGACAGACGACATAACCTCTCAATTGTTGGCTCTTATCGCATCAATGATCACTGGACATTTGGAGCCACCTTTGTTTTTCAGACAGGTATTGCATTTACCCTTCCTGAATCAAAATATTTCATTGAAGGAAACATTATCACTCATTACAATGGCATTAACGAGCAAAGGTTGCCGGCGTATCACCGTCTTGATGTTGCTGCTACTTACGAAGGTCGCAAAGATCGTTGGTTTCAATCGGGATGGAATTTTTCAGTATATAATGTTTACAACAGGATGAATCCCTATTTTATATTCACTAAGTACGATGGAGTTTTCTTACAAGATCCGCAAATTACAATACAGGCGCAGCAGGTTAGCCTATTTCCTATTATTCCATCAGTAACCTGGAATTTTAAATTTTAGTCAGTATTAGAACTATGAGACCCCGATTCTATAATCTTTATTTAGTATGTACTCTGAAGTTTAAGCAGAGTTTATTGCCTATATTTTGTCTCTCGTTACTATTGCTTTCATCCTGTCAAAAAGATATCACGTTAAATATTCCACCATCAGAAGAACAGATTGTAGTAGAAGGTCATATCGAAACAGGGCAGCCACCCTATGTGATTCTTACTAAAACATCAGATTACTATTCCACTTTTTATCTTGACTCGCTAAGCAATTTATTTGTTCACGACGCTGTCATACAGGTATCGGATGGTATCCAAACCATTACGCTTCCCGAACTATCATTAGATACACTCGGTGCTGTTGTTTCAGTTTATTTAGGGTTAGATATGGTGGGTGAAGTTGGTAAAACATATACCCTCACCATTCAGACAGAAGGCAAAACATTAACTGCTGTAACAACCATTCCCGAAGTTGTTCCTTTAGATTCAATCTGGTATGAACAAAATGCAGTTTCCTACAATGATACGCTGGTTCGCCTAATTTGCCGATATAGCGATCCGCCTCAACTCGGTCAATATGTACGTTATTTTACTCAGGTAAATAATGAAGGATATTTTCCAGGCCTTAATTCTGTTTTTGAAGACGCAGTGATTAATGGCACCACTTTCGATTTTCCGCTTGACAGAGGGATCAATCGAAATGATTCCACCTCATATGAAAACTTCGGACTCTTTAAAAAAGGCGATACCATAACTGTGAAATGGGCTGGTATTGATAAGCCTCATTTCGAATATTGGCGCACCGAAGAATTTGAGCTTGGTGGTCAGGGGAGTCCATTTTCATCACCAGTAATAGTTCAATCAAATATTAACGGAGGTCTTGGAATATGGGGCGGATATTCTTCTTCCTTTATTTCCTTGGTGGTTCCGAAATGATTAAGAACAAAGCATCAGCTTAAAGAATGGTGTCATCTGCTGGTTTTCGCCATTTCACTTCACAGAATGTTTTTTTCTTTTCCCCCGAAACAATAATACACCAAGGGTAATTCCAACTGCAAGACCAACCAATGTTAATGCTGTTCTATCTGGAATGATGAAAGGTGGAACATATTGAACACCGCGTTCATCCATCTCGGCAGGTTCTTCCACATATCTTCCACCATGAGGCACAGCAATCCGTTGGAAATTATTCAACAGTTCGAGCATAGATTGCCGCAACTGAATCCCCCGCATTGGCTTTCCATGACCTGCTGCGATGACCTCTGGCTCTAATGCAATGAGCTTAGAAGCTGAAGCCCGTGCAGCGCCCCAATCAGTGGTAAAATATTTTGGCGGGCCGGAGAGAACTTTCTTCTGTTTCATGATTGCAAAGGCTGATTGCTGATTGGTAGTGATAATGGCATCGCCAGAAAGCAACACACCATCGCGCTGACGATATAAGCTGATGTGACCGGGTGCATGACCGGGAGTGTGCATCCATTTCCATTCAGTTAATCCGGGAACACTTCCATCTATTGGTAGTTCGCGGAGCAAAGCTCCCACGTTTATTGGATCTCTTGGAAATAATACCGAAAGTAAAGGCATGATGCCACCTCCCACAAAAGGATCAGGTGGGGGGTAAGATGATTTACCTGTTAAATAAGGTGCTTCGAGAGGATGAGCATAAACAGGTACCTGCCATTCATTCGCCAATTCTATTAATGATCCCACATGATCGAAATGGCCGTGGGTTAATATTATAGCTGATGGAATAATCTGTGGTGAAAAAAGATTTGCAGCCATATTCCTGATTGGAGGTGCAGAAGTTTTAAGTCCTGCATCTATTAATACCCACTGATTTGTTGAAGGATTGTGAATCATGTAAATGTTAACGAAAATGTCCTTCATTCCCCAAACTCCAGGGGCAACTGCGAACCAGTCTGACTGTTTTGTATTTTTATTTGAAATTTTTTGATCCATATAATTTTATGAATGACAACTTACAATTGTTATTCCCAAATAGAGGAGTTTGTATAATTGAAGATAATCACTGAATGACTTTACTAAGAGTGGTGTATTTTTGTCTTTGAAATCTGATCTTTTTATC
>JACCZZ010000188.1 GCA_013695715.1 Chitinophagales bacterium
CGAATTATCCGGAGGGCAGAAAAAAAGGATTGGCGTTGCCAGAACCCTCATCTTAAGGCCCGAAATTATGCTTTACGATGAACCCACCGCCGGTCTCGACCCTATAACCTGCATAGAAATTAATGAGTTGATTAACGAGGTGCAAGAGCGATATCATACCAGTGCAATCATTATAACCCATGACCTAACTTGTGCAAAAGAAACTGGTGACCGCCTGGTAATGCTCCTTGAAGGTAAATTTATCCGCGAAGGTAGCTTCCTAGAGGTATTTAATACCGAGGATGAAACAGTTAAAAATTTTTTTGATTATAACTTTATACAGTAACCATGAAGTCAACTGCTAATAAGCGTGCTGTTATCGTAGGTATATTCATTTTATTAGGCTTGATATTTTTTATTGCAGGCATTTTCGCGATAGGAAACATCAACAACAGCTTTGTTAAAAAAATAGCTATCAGTACCGTCTTTGATGATGTAAACGGGTTACAGAAGGGCAATAACATCTGGTTTTCAGGTGTAAAGATTGGTACCGTGAAAGACCTGGCTCTCATTGATGGCTCAAAAGTTATTGTATCAATGAATATAGATGAAAAAGCGCAATCATTTATAAAAAAAGATGCAAAGGCTAAAATAAGTGCCGATGGCTTAATCGGAAATAAGATTATTGTGCTCTATGGTGGCACGCCTGAAGTTCCTGCTGTAGAATCAGGTGATAAGTTAAGTATTGAAAAAACATACAGCACCGAAGACATGATGAATACGTTACAGGAAAATAATGTGAACATATTGGCTATTACTACAGATCTTAAAGATATTACAAAGAAGATTTCAGATGGCCAGGGAAGCATGGGCAAATTGCTGAATGATGATGCACTATATGGTTCTATAGAGCAAGCCGTAGCTTCTCTTAAAAAAGCTTCAGAAAATACCAAACAGCTAACTGCTTCGCTTTCTGATTATGGATCTAAATTGCAGAAAGAAGGGACATTGGCCAATGATCTTGTAACTGATACGGCTGTTTTCAGCAGTATTAGGTCTTCAGTAGCTAATCTGAAGGAGATTTCCGATAGCGCTATGGAGCTTACTAATAATCTGAAAATTGCAAGCAATGATTTAAACAGCGATGAAAGTGCAATTGGAATACTGCTTCATGACGATACCTCCGCTGCAAGCCTAAAGACAACTTTAAAAAATCTGGAAACAAGCACTGCAAAGTTAGATGAGAATATGGAGGCCCTTCAGCACAGCTTTTTGTTGCGAGGCTTTTTTAAGAAGAAAGCAAAAGAGAATGCAAAGCAATAGCGATAATGACCTTGAACTAAGTTTGATCAGAGGTCCTGTTGTCTGTGTAAGTTCTTATTTAACCGAATGACTAGCTAGTTAATGAGGTGAATTAAGTATCCGGAACTCTTGTCGGCACTTAAGTTCCCCTTTAAGTATTCATCTTATAATTCCAACCCAACTATTTA
Organism: Chitinophagales bacterium; assembly: GCA_013695715.1. GTDB lineage: Bacteria > Bacteroidota > Bacteroidia > Chitinophagales > UBA10324 > JACCZZ01. The sequence continues at coordinate 1,470 of JACCZZ010000188.1, forward strand.
CATCTATTTCCACACTATAACCCAAACCCGGAAAACTTGCTGGAGCAAAATGAACTTATGCTTATTCAGAGAGTGCCTAAACTGGGATAGGCAGGCTCAGAACAAGCTTTATGCATTATTCTGCTCCAAAATGTTTGCTGTTTGTTTTAGGTATTCAAAAACCAGAGAAAAGGCTGAAGAATACTTTTCATGAAGGATTTATGAAGGTATTTGAAAATCTAAAGAGCTTTAAAATGGAAGGATCTCTTGAATGTTGGATCAGAAGAATAATGGTAAACACGGCTATTGAAAAGTATAGAAAAAATTCACATTTTACATACCATTATATGTCTTTGTCATTTTGGGCAACAACTTGCTTTTGTATTTGCTTCCGTATTCTATGGGTTTTTAAGGGTTGAGGGTAATTCCGATAGCAGCCAACTGTCAATTAATCCAATAAATACAAAAACCCTCGCAAATCATAGTGTTCACGAGGGTTTTGATTCAATTTATTATTCTTGTGGAGCTGGAGGGATTTGAACCCTCGTCCAGACAAGGCGATCGTAAGCTTTCTACATGTTTATCCTTTCATTGATTGTCGGAAGCTGGCTGGGGAAAGGCGCCCGACCAGGCTTCTTAGTTTCTGTATTTTCTTGCGGCAGATCAAGAAACCAAATCACCGCCAGCCTGACTTTTCGATGTTCCGTAGCAGCTTGTCAGGCGCAATCCGCAGGGAACAAACAGCTGTAACCGCGTTGCGATTAGGCAGCCATTGCGTAATTAGAGTTGCCAAGTATGGCGTCGGGAGTTAAAGATTCAGGTGCTTGGCTCCCAATGCACCACATGCTTACTTACAAAGAACGATGCTGTCAATTCCGGTCAGCCCCAAATTTTCAAAGAATTTCAAGATAACAATATTGTTATGTCTTCTCCATCCAAAAATACAATTTAAAAACAAAATGTCAAGTTAAGAGTTCACTCACCCTTATAGGATTTCCCAAACACAGACAAGGTACTTGAGAAGTTATCAGCCATAGAAAATCCTGCTAACATTATAATTTTGCTCCATTCAAACTATGGAAAAGATAAAGATTGCATTGTTACGGGAAGAAAAGCATCCATCCGACAATAGGGTGGCTTTCAGTCCGGTACAGTGCCAATGGCTTATGAACAAATATCCTGAACTCGAGATCATTGCACAAACTTCTGAGTGCAGGTGTTTTTCGGATGACGAATATCGAAGAGAAGATGTTGATGTGCGAGAAGATATTTCAGATGCAAACATCCTGATGGGAATTAAAGAAATACCTGAAGAAAAGCTGATAGCCGGAAAGCGATACATGTTCTTTTCTCACACTATAAAAAAACAACCTCACAATGCAGAGTTGCTTAAATCCGTGCTCCGAAAAAACATAGAGCTCATAGATTACGAATGTCTTGTGTGGGAAAATGGTGAACGAATATTAGGCTTTGGCCACTTTGCGGGAGTGGTGGGTGCTCACAACGCTTTCATAACTTATGGAAATTGGACTAAGTGCTTCAATCTAAAACCCGCATATAAGTGCAGCGGATATGATGAACTTATCGAGCAATATAAACGGATTGATTTGCCACCGATGAAGATTGCTGTTACAGGAACTGGCAGGGTGGCAAAAGGAGTTTATGAATTGCTGGAAAAGTTAAACCTTCGCATGGTTTCCTACGATGAATACCTCGAGGAAGAATATAATGAACCGGTATATGTGGTTTTAACGAATTCTCAACTCTATAAAAGCAAATCAAAGTCATTATTCAGCAGGTTGAATTTTCACAAGCATCCGGAGAAGTTTTCTTCCGCATTTCTTCCGATTACCCGTGTTACTGACATATTCATAAATGCAATATTCTGGAATCCAAAGGCTCCGGTATTCTTCTCAAAGCAAGCTATGAGACATAAGGGTTTTAAAATAAAAGTGATCGCCGATATTACCTGTGATGTGAACGGTTCTGTACCTGCAACCATTCGAGAGACCACCATCAGCAATCCTGTATTCGGATACAATCCTAAAACAAAAAAGGAAGAAGCACCTTATCAGCCTCATGTGCTTAATGTAATGGCTGTAAGCAATCTTCCAAATGAACTACCGCGCGAGTCATCTTCTGAATTTGGTGACAAGCTGATTGAATATGTTGTGGAGGAGCTGTTAGAGGAAAAAAGTGAAATCATTGACCGGGCAACAATTACCAAAAAAGGATCGCTTACAAGCAGGTTTAGCTATCTTCAAGATTATGTGGCTTAATTAAATAATTAGATTTAGAAGATGAACTGCAACTATCAAATATCTTGTTTATATTCACCTTGTAAAAAAATTCTAAACCATAAAAATTTCCCATGAAATCTTCAAATTCCACTATCGCTTCAATATTTGATGAATACCATTCAGAAGAATCCTCATTGAAGATTAGGGCATCAGATGACGATAATACTACCAAGGGAACGGGAGAATGTATGTATGTGGGATGCACTTGTAATGCCTATGCAGACGATGGGAGTGGCTTATAT
>JACCZZ010000200.1 GCA_013695715.1 Chitinophagales bacterium
TAGATCTAATCCATCAATAAACAGATCAATTACACGAACTGGATTATCCTGGTCAATTAACTGGTCAATAGTGAGTGGGAATGCCGATGCCTGATTTCTGTTATCACCTTTTATTTGCGACATGCAGGATAATTTTTCAATCTAAATGTCGCTGTTGTTTTCAGAATTAATACCTGAAGTTATACAGTAGTTTTTGCACAGTCTGACGTGAGTGTTTATGACGGCTTGGGTCTTAGATGCGCGTCACTGTCCCCGTTGCAAAAGCTAAATTAGTAAAACAAAACTTTAGATCAACACTGAAACCCAAGCTGGCATAAACACTTTGTTGCCGGTCGTGACCTTTAGGACATCATTCAGTTTCTATTTTTTTGCAAGTAAAGGTATTGTAATGCGGTTTCCTGTTCAGATAGAACAATTCCAAGAAAACAAGTCTATCCTCATCAATGTTTAACTCACAAAATTCCCTGCTCAACTTTCTGAGCACCCTGTTTTCCGGATAAAAAGGAACGTTCAATTCAAAATATGCCCATTTATTGACGTCAATTATTTGTCCACCTTGTAATCCCGGTATTTTGGCAAAATAATTCTCAAATCTTTTATTGATCTTATGAAGTTCCGTTTGTTCAACAGCAATGTAATAATTAGAAGGCTTGTCGGAGTAAAGAGAGAACGATAGATAGTGATCCCAATAACCAAAGAAACTAAAAATCGGAAATATCCAAACCAGGACCAACGGGACTATTGCCCAAATATTTAGACGAGTATGGCGAATGGAGGAAAAAAGGTTCTCGCTCGTACCCCAAAATAGCAAACGGATAAAGAAGATCATGGCTACATTCCAAGGATAGACTACGGAATTATGATTTAACACAATTGGACTGAGATAAACTAAAATGGCAATGTGCATGGCAATGGCACAGTACATCCCAATCTTCCGAAATCTTGAGGTGAGTAGTGCAAAGCCTATCGAGATTTCAATGACAGGGACAGCGTACCCAACGTTCACCCAGCTTTCTACTCCCTTGTCAATATTAAAAACTCTAATCATCTGGACGAAAGTCGAATTAATAAAATTTGAATTTAGCTTTTGTATACCACTCCAAACATAAACACCTGCAATGATCAACTGCAGGCAAAGCATAGTTGATTTTTCGTTCCCTCCTTTGTGAGATGGGAGCAAGTATGGTAACAACATGAGTAGGTACAAATACACCCATGGTTGCCATCGCATTTGATCTTGTGAAAGTACAATTACCAATGTGCCTATTGCTATGAGTCCAACCAATCGATTTTCAATAAAAATCCAGGCGGCACATAAGCTGATGAATGTCAGCATGAGGATCAATTGAACGGGAGATGCCAGAGAAGGTATGGCGTCAATTGGTTTGACTAACGGAAAAAGTCTTTCTTCACCTATCCATAGATGAAATGAAAATGAGACCCCCAATGCGAACGCGATAACAATTGAAGCCTTAACAAGCTTTAGTCGATTTAAATAAACTTTAGGAAACCTTGTTATCAACTCCAATTCTCAATTTATCAGACATTAGCACAATTCTTCAAGAGGATGACCGGCAACTCGTAATATAAGACGTTCCTATCAAATATTTTAAAGAATCTATTTATCCAACTCTCTGTTTTATAGCTATTTATTACAACTTTGGGACGCTCCTTCGTGCAGATTCAGACTGTCTCTTATACACTTAGCAGCCAGTGTCTTCAATGATCGTTTTACCAAACTCCTTTTTGTAAGCAAAATCAACATCATTACCTCTTAAACACAATCCTAAAAGTTGTCCCTTTTCCTACTTGTGATTCTTTCACAAAGATTTTCCCATTATGAAATTCTTCTACAATACGTTTAGCCAACGAAAGTCCGAGGCCCCAGCCACGTTTCTTTGTAGAATAGCCCGGTTGAAAAACGGTCTTTAATTTTCCCGGAGGTATTCCTTTGCCGCTGTCTTTTATATCAATAAAAGTTTGTTTCCCCTGTTTGTTTACGGAAATATCAATCTCACCTGATCCCCCTATAGCATCGAGCGCATTCTTCAGCAGATTCTCTATTACCCATGCAAATAGGGGAGGGCTGATCATTGCTTCAACATCTTTCCCTTGCGGAGCATCTAACCGGATAATAACTTTTCCTGATGCACGCCTTCGAATATATTGAGTGCTTTTTTCCACTTCATCATACAAATTTGCAGATACCAGATCGGGTATTGAGCCGATTTTTGAAAAGCGTTCGGCTATGAGTTCAAGCCGTTCAATATCTTTTTCAACTTCCGGTATAACTTTATATGATTCGTGATTTTCATCTATCTGAAGCTTCATGTAATCTACCCAGCCTGAGAGCGCTGAAATAGGAGTACCGAGCTGATGGGCAGTTTCTTTCGCCATACCTGCCCACACGCGATTCTGCTCCGCACGCCGCGCTGTGCTGAATGTAAGATAAGCCACAGCAAGAAAAAGCAGGATGATGGTGAACTGAATGAAGGGGAAATAACGCAACTGCACCAAAAGGTATGAGTCGCGGTAATAGATGTACTGATGGGCGTCTTTTGAATACTCAATGTCAATAGGTTCCCTCACTGCTTTCATACTCTGTAGCTCGCGCTTCAGATATAGCGTATCAAGCGCAATTTTATTAGTATCGAGATTTTTGAATCCTAAAACATTATCTTTTTCATCCGCCAAAATAAGAGGGACTGTTTCGTTGCTTTCAATTACACTAAACATGAATCCCAAGTCAGGATTTCCTGTAGCCTGTGCAAGTTGTTTATATACATCTGCAAGCAATTCCATCTTTTTACGTTCCTCATTCGCAAGCTTGCCTGACAGATAATTGGTATACAGAATGGATGCAATAATTATGAGTAACAGCGTGAGAAGCAATAGTAGCTTCCAGGTATTTTTTTGCTCGTAGATATTCATGGTATTTTGTCAATCCGTTACAGGCAAATTAACGGCAATGATAGAAACAGGTTATAAAACTAACACAACAACCCATTAATGATTTGATCGTGTCTTTGGCTTGAAGAAACCTTTAAAATTGTCTATTTCCTTTTTTTGCCTTTTTGTGGTGATACTTTTCATTGTTCACCTCCGATGCTATAGTATCACTTTCAAATTCCATATATTCAATTTCAGCAGGAGGTTGCCAATCCTTTATCTCGCCTTTATCCTGTTCTTGCTTGTCAAATTCTTTTTTCAACACATCTTTAAATTCTTTTTTTTCATTCTTCAGGTCTGATGTTATTTTTTCCTTCACTGCACCTTTATCATATTGAATGAGCGGATCGGATGCTGCACCTGTCATGGTAAGATATAGATTAAGAAAGCCTTCAGTTGATTTTTCTGTAGCATTCGTTACAACCGATGATTTCTCGAATTTAGAAGTAAGGAGCTTGAGTAAATTCAGTTGCACCTTATAATCAATTGTGTTGTTGAACGCATGGGTACCCGATAATTGAACATTGAGTGCATTGGTAAAGATTTGCATGGAGGGGATGAAAACTTTCTCGTTCTTAATCTCAATCTGATTCTGAAGTTTTGAAAACCTTATGTTCCTAAGCTCACTGATTTTTACAAATTTTCCAAGTGCCATCATAGGTTCGAAATCATTAAGTTCGCCGTTTTCCACACTCATGTTTGCTATTGCATAAAGCTTGCTTTTATTAAATTTGCGTTCATCCCATGCTGCCTGCAATACAACTTCTGAAGTTACAGTTCCCTTTAGGTTCTTATCTGTTAAAGCCGTTTGGTCGAAGTTGTTGAACTCATAAAATAATTGTGAGATGTTAAGTCCATCGAGCTTTGCTGTAAGATCAAGTAAGTTTCTATTTACATTGGTAATATCAAGTTTCCCATTCGCCGTCACGTTTCCATTTTCTGCATTCATACCCATATCATTAAAGTAGATATAGTTACCAAGAAAAAGGATGGTGCCATGAAGTGATGATGCATTAAAGCGGTCATAGCTAAATTTTTCTATGTTGCCAGTCACTGAACCTGTCATCGCATAAAATAGGGTCGGAATGGGATAATCTTTTGAGCTCAGGCTTTTTGTTTCATCAGTAGTCTTTGTACCAACCAGGTCCGACCAATTTAGATGCTGTGAAGTAAGCTTTACGTTCAATCCAATTTTTTGTTGATTCTTTACCGAATCATTCATTGAAGCGATCAGGTAAGGAATGAAATTATTAATAGTTCCATCAACATCAAGGTCACTTTCCCTCGCTTTGAAGTTAAACCGATTGATAGATATCTGATTGTTGTTGATATCAAAGGAACCGTTTATCTGATTGTAAGCAGTCGTTTTTGTGGTTACAGATACATCTTGTAAAGTAAAACTTCCACCTGCCTCAATCTTATTCAGATTAACAGAGCGGGTGATGCCATCAACATTACCCCTAAAGAAAAATCTTTGCAAGGCAACAGTTCCATTAAGTGCGGTTATATAGTTAGAGGGAAATAGCGGCTGGATCTTTTCTAACGAAACATTTCCGTTTAACTGCATGTCGAGATATGGATGGAGAAAATTCTTTAAGATCAGACTTCCGCTAACAGGAGTGTTGCTGAATACGGTTGAAAAATTAATCAGTTCAAGTGATGATGAAGAAAGGCTTCGGGTGGCTCCATTAGAAAATTTTCCTGTGAGGTTTACACGCTGAAATGATTCATTCATTTTATCATGCGAGAGCAGGCCGTTATTGATTCCAAAATAAATATCAACTTTCGGATTCAGGTTTTTAGAGATCATTCCCACAATTGACCCGTTGAAATGAATGGCTCCCTTACTTTTAAAATGTGAAAAGTACGAACGATATTGTACCGGCAGCAAGGCGGAAATTTCCTCTATGCGCAAATCGTTGCCTTGGAATTTAAGATCGAGACCGGCGCCTTTTAGCTCTGAAAGCACAGTTCCCGAAAGGAGAAAACGGTTGTCTTCAATGGTAATCTTTGTATCATTAATTCTATAGGAATTTCTTGATAAATCAATATTTAAACTACCATTAAGCGTGATACTGCGATTTGGCAGATAGTTAACGCCATTCAACTCTAAGTTTTTGCAAAAAAGATCAGATTCAATATTTAATATAAAATTATCGGATGATAAATTGCCGGAAAGAATGGAAGAATGTGTATTGAAAAAGTAATTTTGATTAGAATGAACATCCTCATAAGAAATCAGGATGTTCGAAAGTAATGCCTCTTCTATCGTAAGAGAAAATTCTTTTTTAGAAGAGCTCCCTGTAGTCTTGAAAATATTGTAGTTGCTTAATCCTTCTGCATTTTTCCTTATCTGTAACACTCCATCTTCAAACTTTATTTTTTTAATTGAGTAATTGGTCTTTAAAAGATCCCAGATATTAAAGAGAAAAGAGATTTTTTTACAAACAAGCAGATTTCTCTTCTCCGGCAGAGTTTCTTTTATCTCCACATTATTAAATTTTATGGATGCATAGGGAAAATTTGAAAAAACAGAGAAGCTTATTTTCCCCTTTATTTTCGCTTCGGTAGCAAGTTGGTTGTTGAGTTCTTTCACTGCTACTTCTTTGATCTTTTCTTCAAAGACCAATCCGATGATCCAGCCTGTGAGCAGCAAAGTCAGCAGGATAACAGTGGTTATTTTGAAAATTTTAGAGGCTTTTTTTTGCACAGGAGAGTATAACTGCTATTACACGGAAATAGTATATTCAAAGTTAAGGTTCTGAGCAAGGCATTGCTAAAGTTGCTTTGCTATCTTTTGAACAGTGAGGTTGTTAATAGGTAGGAGGGAAGAATGAAACAAGAGTTGTCTAAGAACAAGAATGGGCGTTCAGGTTTTGAAAATTGGTACTTTATAAATAACTCTTAAAGTTATGTTGTTCCGTCAGGTACAAAATTTCGTGCCCTTTCGAGGTCTTCGATCGTGTCAACACTGATCGATTCTAAATCAGTAAGCGCAGTTTGAATGTTATAACCATTAGCAAGCCAACGAAGCTGCTCGAGTGATTCCGCCCTTTCCAATGAATGAACCGGCAACTTTACAATTTGATTTAGAACTTCTGTGCGGTAGCCATAAATTCCTATGTGCTTATAAGAAGTGCTGTTTTCAGGCCATAATTCTTCAGATACACCACGTAAGAAGGGAATAGGAGATCTGCTGAAATACATTGCCTCTGATTTCTCATTAATCACAACTTTTACTTTGGAACTGTCAAAGAGTTCCTGACTTTGAGTGATGTGCTTAATCAGTGTTGCGATTTGAATCTCTGGCTTATAAAAACAATTTACCAGCTGTTCAATTTGTTGAGGATTTATGAAAGGCTCATCACCCTGAACATTGAGAACCACCTCGTAATTATATTTTAGTAATTGTATGACTTCAGCACACCTGTCGGTGCCCGATTGATGCTCATTAGACGTTAAGATTGCCTTTCCATTAAATTTTTCGACAATATTTATTATTCGCTCATCATCTGTTGCAACAATAATATCTTCTATGTTGCTGCACTTTCTAACCTGCTCATATACTCTTTGAATCATTGGTTTACCGTTGATGTCGGCCAATGGCTTACCAGGAAATCTTACAGATGAATAGCGTGCGGGAATAATGGCAAGAATCTTCATTACAATTTAACTTGAGGTATACCGATCATGTAGTCGAAGTTATCTTTATATATTATTTTTCTTTAGAAGAAAGGTAACTAAAAGAATCGCGATTGCCAAACGGCTCCGCCAGGCAATCTCAGGCTCGCGCACCGCTTCGATTCTATTAAGTACGTTATTAACAATACATCTTATCTTTTTCTTCAGATTCCAAATTTTTTTATAATTATTAAGAATAAGAAAGAGAGTTCATTATATTATTAGGTCTCCATCAAATTGCATTTTGCTTTTAAAAAAATAGAAAGAGAAATAATAAGGTTTATCTAGCTTACCTTTCGTACTACTAAAGTATTCCCGCTAACATCTACCACTCTGATAGCTTCACCGCTTACAATCATTCCACCTTCCGCCATCGCATCATACCGTTCTGAGGCAATCTCAACCTGGCCGGCGGGGCGAAGTACCGTTATTGCAATGCCTGTCTGATTCACCAAAGCATTTAACTGGGCACGGGTATCATGATAGCTCAGGGTAGCAGCCTGGGTATCGCTGAGCACAAATCCACGCATCGCACGGCTGTTAAAGAGGTTTTTACCAAATACTATGAAGAGTAGAAAGGCTGTTCCCAAGGGTAAAATAACCCGAAGAAGTGCAATCAGCATCTGCGTTGGGTTAGTGAACGAAAAATCAAAATTTACATTTCGAATAAGAGCAAGTGTTAACCCTGTTATTAGCAAGGTAATGCCGGAAATACCAGGCACACCAAAGCCGGGAGTTACAAAAATTTCAATTGCAATTAATATTAGTCCAATTATAAAAATCAATATTTCCCAGTGTTCAGCCAATCCATCAAGGTACAAGGGAGCAAAATACAATATGGCAGCAGTTGCGGCGGCTATGATCGGAAAACCAATTCCGGGATGCTGAAACTCAAAATATAAACCCCCAAGAATAATGAGGAGCAAAATTCCATTCACTACAGGGTTTAATAAAATGGAGATAAACCGGTCAAGCCAGCTTTCTTCATGTTGAATTAATTCATAACCATCAACATGCGCCTGCTTTAGTACCTCTTCAGTCGATTCGGCAATGCCATCACAATAATTATATTTTACTGCTTCACTTGCAGTGAGCGTTATAATTCTACCCGAGTCAGCAACACCACCCAGAGAATTATTCGGCGTTACCATTCCTTCAGCAATTCTAGGATCTCTGTTTTGCTGCTCCGCTGTAGAGCGCATCATTCCGCGCATGTACGATTGATATTTGTCTGGCATCACCTCTCCATTCTGATTTACTACGGATGCTGCTCCAATGGTAGCACCCTTGCTCATATAAATACTATCGCAAGAAAGTGAGATCAGTGCCCCGGCGGAAGCAGCATTTTGAGTAATCCATACAATAACGGTGGGTTTTGCGTTAAGCAAACGTGCACGTATGGAATCGGCCATGTCTAAAGCACCACCATAAGTATTTAGCTTAATGAGAACATATTCGCAGTTTTGTCGATGGGCTTCATCCATCGCGCTTTTCACCAACCGCCAGGCGGCAGGAAATATTTCCTGGTTCAGCTCGAACACATACACTTTCTTCACTGGCTCGGCAGCTCTTGCATTGCCTACAGGAAGGCTGTGCATCGAACAATACAATGTGAAAAGTATAGTGAATAACTTAATTCTCATATTGATGTAATATGGTGAGAATGCAACTAATTTGCTTTACTCTATTATAAAAAGTTTTGAAAATATTTTCTTGAAGAACATTAAATAAAGTAAAATTAATTTTTTCTAAGATGCTGAACATGATTAGTGCAATTGCCTTAATAACAATTTTTTGTTTAAGTGCTTTAGCGCAAGATGCCGCTTCTTCACAAGATCGTCCCGGTACTCATGTTGTTTTACCAGGTGAAACATTATACAGTGTATCGAAGGAATTTTACACCAAAGTGGATGATTTACTGAGGATGAATCCCGATATCATTGACTATAATCTGCCAGTTGGAAAGTTGCTCAGGGTTCCCGAAATAACTCAAAAGTCCGATCGTGATGATATGCCTGAAAATGCCCTTCTGCATCAAGCCATGAAAAAAGAAACTCTTTATTCAATAAGTAAAAAAAATAATACTGATGTGGCTTCTCTCATGCGCTGGAATCATTTAAATGATCCGGTTATACAGGAAGGACAATGGTTAATAGTGGGTCATAAAAATCAAGAAATAGAGATTTCTGGTCCTCTTAACCGTGAAACAGCAGGTAATGCAACAAATTCCACCAAATCAGTAGCATCATCACATGAAGAAAATACAAAAAAGCCATCAATACTTGATAGCTCCTCAGCATCTAAAGAGGTCACTTCTCCAGCAATTGATTCTGTGGCCGCAGCCTTCTCATCGATGGAGGTAGTAGAAAAAGGAATTGCCACATGGGTTAGCTCTGAAACTGATAATGGGAACTTCTATGCCCTTCATGCAACTGCTGCCATTGGAACAGAGATGATGGTAAAAAACTTAATGAACGGAAAAATTGTAACTGTTAAAGTAATCGGTAAGGTACCTGCAACATCCATTAATGAAAAAGTGCTTATTAAAATATCAGCTTCTGCGGCAAAGACTTTAGGTGTGCTCGATGAAAAATTTCTGGTAGAACTTGCTTATAATGATTCTACTCAGGATAAGGAAAAATTGGATCTTAGATAAGTGAGTAATTCTCAAATAATTCCCTCAGCCATTAACAGCTTTGCTTTCAATACTGTAATGATTGTAGGAGCATCCATAATCTTATTGTTCATTACCATTCCATAGAGTGTGTTAAACGGAATTTTCTGTACCTGCAACACCTCTGTTTCTTCAGGATTAGAAGAATGATAACTCAGTTGTTTTGCAATGTAAATGAAAGCCTTCTCATCTGTTCCGGAGTTTGACAGGTAACAGGTTGCAATTTCTTTCCACTCAGATGCTTCAATACCACATTCCTCCTTCAATTCACGTTTTGCCGATTCAAGAGGATCAATGTTTAACGGTCCACCTCCTTCAGGTATCTCCCAGCTATATTCACTTATTGGCAATCTAAACTGCCCTACAATCCAGGTATTATAATCTTCATCAAGTGGTAATATGCAGATTGCATAATTCTTGAAATGAACGACACTATAAATTCCCGGTTTGTCAACAGGGTTTATTACCTGGTGCTCAATCATTTTTACCCAGGGGTTGTCATAATATTCTTTGGAGGAAATTATTTTCCATGGATTGTTATTCATGGTT
>JACCZZ010000217.1 GCA_013695715.1 Chitinophagales bacterium
ATGCTGCGCCACTTCGCGTGTGGTGTTAGAAAAGCGCTCCATAAAAGATACGGCGCCAGTGGTAGTACCTGCAGCATTGAGCACAGGCGCGCCGGCAGGCCGGATGGTTGAAATGTCAATTCCTACCCCGCAGCGGCGCTTGAATAATTGGGCAAGCTGCTGATCGGTAAAGAAAATTCCTCCATAAGAATCAAAGATTTGAGGTAATACAACGCAATTTGAGAGGGAGGCGATCATAGTATGATTGCCAAGCACACCCATCACGCTGCCCTGTGGTATGATGTAGTTAAATTGTTTGAAGTAGTCGTAAATCTTTTTTTCTGAGAGAAATTCACGACTTTGACCATATGTTGAAAGATTTTTGAAAGCACCGTTTAATTTGGCCTTCTCAGAAAACTGAATCTCCATTTTTGCAAACTCACGCGCCATACGCCAATGCATGTCATCGGGAGTGAGCTCAAAATAATTTCCCTTCGAATCCTTGACTGCATATTTATTCATCCACGTGGTGGCTGCCAGTTCATCTCCATCGAAATAGGTGCTGGAGGCTTTTAGAACCTCTTCATAGGTATAACTTTTAACTGTGATTGATTCAGTAGCTCCTTGTTTCAAGATGATGGGTTCTGACATAGATAAATGTTTTTATGGTTAGAATTTCAGGGGAAACGAAAGTAAATTAAAGAGAATATTCTAATCTATAATCTTATAAACACGGTGTTGAAACAAACTGTTCATACCCTAAGATTTGCGGATTATAAGAGGAATAATCCCGGTAGTATCCACATCTTATTTCTGATCAATCTAAGGCTAGTCAAGTATTTTACAGTACTTTTTATAGCAAGGTACTAAATTTTATTATGATGATAATCAATTGCTTACACTAATATTTGATAATCATTAGTACTATGTGATACAAAATACCATCCGGTGCATATATCTTTGCATTGTCAAAAACATTTTAATGCCATGAACATCGAGAACACACAAGCTCAAATGCGCAAAGGCATCCTCGAATTTTGCATTCTATCCATCATTGGCAATGATGAAGAGTGCTATGCTTCAGAGATTCTCGATCGCATGAAAAGGGCGAAATTGATTGTGGTGGAGGGAACACTATATCCTCTGCTCACCCGCCTGAAAAACGACGGTTACCTCAGCTATCAATGGATAGAATCAAAATCAGGTCCACCGAGGAAATATTATAAGCTCACTGGCCTTGGAGAAAAATTCCTTGAGGAATTGCGCAAAACCTGGGATGAGCTGGTACGTGCCGTTGACCTCACCACTTTGAAAATTCAATCGACCCCATCTTCTAAAACCAGTCAAATCGAATCAAACAATGAATAAGACCGTCACCATCAACCTTAGTGGAATAGTTTTTCACATTGATGAAAATGCATTTGAGCTGTTGAAGAAATACCTTGAAAGACTCAAAGCTCATTTTTCCAATACTCAGGGTAATGAAGAGATTGTTGCAGACATAGAGAGCCGCATGGCTGAGATGTTTGCAGAAAAGAATGCGGATCTGAATAAGGTTATCATGGCCGCCGATGTAAATGCAGTGATTGAGGCCATGGGCAGGCCCGAAGATCTTCCCGGCAACGAAGAGGAAGGAACACGTGGTGGAATGAACACGGATGAATCGGTATATTATGAAAGCACGAAGAAGCGGTTCTTCCGCAACCCTGACGATAAGGTTCTCGGCGGGGTATGCAGTGGAATCAGTGCATACTTCGATATAGATCCGATTTGGCTGAGGGTAATATTTGCTTTCGCTATTTTCTTTGGTGGTGCAGGCATTCTGATTTACCTTATTCTTTGGATCATTATTCCTGAAGCAAGAACCACCTCTGAAAAGCTACAGATGAAGGCTGAGAGAGTAAACGTTGCAACCATTGAGAAGAACGTGCGTGAAGAGATGGAAAGCCTTAGAAAAAAAGGTGAAGTGTTCGCAAGTAAAATGACCTCAGATGAAACAAGAGCAAGGGTACGAACCTCAACTCAAAAAGCCGGCGGGTTTATAGGCGACATATTGAGGGCTTTTGGGAAATTTATTGTAGGCATATTTGGATTGATAATTACCCTTGGGAGCATTGCAGTTCTCGTGGGGTTAACAATTGCCATATTCAGTGGTATAGGAGTGTTCAAGTTCGCCTTGCCTCATGCTGTCACTAACATGGTACTGACGGACTCTCAGCTTTACTGGCTGATCGCAGGAGGTATTCTCGCCATTGGAATCCCATTCACATTGCTGCTGCTTAATGGGTTGAAAATACTTTTCAAAGTAAAATTGAATCTGCGGATGATTGGCGCTGTAATGGCCGGACTGTGGCTTATTGGAATAGTAATATTTGTAATTACAGGGATGGGAATTGCAAGCGAGTATAAGCGGTCAGCTACTGTAAAAGAGACCAGCTCACTTATACCTATGGCTTCAGACAAAATATATATTAAAGCACTACACGGAGCTTACGATGAACAGGAATCGCATGATGATTTTTTCCAGATAGGAGACCTCTTTATACTTGACGAAGATGCAGACTCTGTGCAAAATCGAATGGTGCGGTTAGATATTGAGCAGAGCGATAATGACTCGATGTACCTGGTTGCCATACACACCTCCCGGGGCAAAAGCTATGAACATGCGAAGGACCTTGCTGCAGA
>JACCZZ010000123.1 GCA_013695715.1 Chitinophagales bacterium
CTGTGCCATATAACGCGAAATTAATTGTTTGAAATACAAAGATAGAAGCTGCTTCCGGATATTTGATGTATGGGTTTTTAGCGTCTCAATTTATCTCTGCGTTATGCCATTGTATGATACACTGCAAACACATCATCATCGTCTTCCATCATCTCTACCAGCTTATAAACCTCTTCAGCTTCGGCATTTGTTACTTCTTTTGAATTTATAGGCAACCACTGTTTCTCCGAACTTACAGGAACAATTCCTTTCGATTCAAGTCCTTTAAGCATTGAGCCGAAATCACTAAACCTCGTTGTTATGTAAATGCCATCTTCTTCCTGTTCAATATCCTCTGCACCAAAATCAATTAAATCCAGTTCCAGATCATCAAGACTAATACCTTCCCCTGCAATTTTGAAAACTCCCTTTCGATCAAACATAAATGCTACTGATCCACTTGTGCCCAGGCTTCCATTACCTTTCGAAAAATACATCCTAATATTTGCAACAGTTCTTGTCGGGTTGTCTGTTGCACAATCGATCATTAATGCAATGCCATGGGGTGCATAACCTTCATAAGTAATCTCCTCATAATTGCTTGAGTCTTTTGAGGTGGCCCGCTTGATAGCCGCGTCTACCCTGTCCTTGGGCATATTTACAGCTTTAGCATTCTGAATGGCTAATCGCAGCCGCGGATTATTTTCTGCATCAGCACCTCCATTCTTAACTGCAATGGCAATCTCTTTACCGATCTTGGTGAAAGCCTTTGCCATCTTATCCATCCGGGCAAAGATTTTATGTTTCCTCTTTTCGAAAATTCTTCCCATTATTCATTTAGTTGTCGATACCAATTCTTAATACCGCAAAATAAGAGATTAAACTTTTCTATTGACATCAATTCCTATTTTTGACCACCAGACGTTTAATGGCGCTTGCAAGTTGAAATTTTAGAATGGATTTACAATACAACAAGAACGAGGATCAAAATTTATTGCTGCTTAGTGAAGTAAGGCAGAAGCTTGATAAGATCAGGCTTGGTGGCGGGAAAAAGAATATTGAGAAGCAGCACGAAAAAGGAAAGCTTACTGCACGGGAAAGGATAAGTTATCTGCTCGATAAGGAAAAGCCATCTTTTGAGCTGGGCGCTTTCGCAGGTTATGAGATGTATGAAGAACAGGGAGGCTGTCCCGCAGGTGGTGTAATTGTGATGATGGGATATGTTTCCGGTCATCAATGTATTGTTGTGGCTAATGATGCCACTGTGAAGGCAGGAGCCTGGTTTCCGATCACTGCAAAGAAAAACCTAAGGGCACAGGAGATAGCGATGGAAAACAGGATTGCTATCATATACCTTGTTGATAGCGCAGGTGTTTTTCTGCCAATGCAGGATGAGATTTTTCCTGATAAGGAACACTTCGGAAGAATCTTTCGGAATAATGCGCTCATGAGCTCGATGGGAATTAATCAGATAGCTGCTGTGATGGGAAGCTGCGTTGCAGGAGGAGCATATCTTCCTATCATGAGCGACGAGGCTATGATTGTGGATAAAACAGGCTCTATATTTCTTGCTGGTCCTTTTTTAGTGAAAGCTGCTATAGGAGAAGATGTTGATCAGGAATCGCTTGGTGGCGCAACTACACATTCTGAAGTTTCCGGTGTTACGGATTACAAATGTAAAAATGATGAAGAGTGTCTCGATCGTATACGAAGCATAATGGCAAAGATTGGGGAACATGAAAAAGCGGGATTTAACCGGACTGCTTCATCACCTCCAAAGCACAATGAAAAAGAGATCTACGGATTGTTGCCGACAGACAGCGGCAAGCAATACGATACACATGAGTTGATTGAACGCCTTGTAGATGATTCTGCTTACGATGAATATAAAGCAGGATATGGGAAATCTATTGTTTGCTCTTATGCGCGCATTGATGGATGGGCAGTTGGTATCGTTGCGAACCAACGCAAGGTGGTAAAGAATAAAAAAGGAGAAATGCAGTTTGGAGGAGTAATCTATTCTGATTCAGCAGACAAGGCTACCCGTTTTATCATGAACTGCAACCAGAAAAAGATACCATTGGTCTTCATGCAGGATGTTACAGGATTTATGGTCGGATCAAAATCAGAGCAAGGAGGCATAATCAAAGACGGTGCGAAAATGGTGAATGCAGTAGCCAACAGCGTGGTGCCAAAGATCACCATCATTGTGGGCAACAGCTATGGAGCAGGAAACTATGCAATGTGCGGGAAGGCTTATGACCCACGGATTATTGTAGGCTGGCCCACCGCAAAAATTGCGGTGATGGGTGGAAGTCAGGCGGCAAATACTTTGCTGCAGATACAAGTTTCTTCATTGAAAGCTAAGGGTGAAAAAATTACTCCTGAAGATGAAAAAAAATTATTAGATGAGATCATGCACCGGTATGCAAAACAAACATCGCCTTATTATGCTGCTGCCCGACTCTGGATTGACGCGATCATTGATCCGCTTGAAACAAGAAAAGTAATTTCTATGACTATTGAGGCTGCTAATCATGCACCTATTACGAGGGCTTTTAATGTGGGTGTAATACAGACTTAATTTCTAATATAACTTATTAAAGTGATCCAACAAGATCGCTTCATCTTGCGAGTCGCCTTTCTGTAAGATGCAATCTGATGAAGTTATGCAGCCTGCTTTTATTGGGAGATTGCTTCACTCCGTTCGCAATGACGGCTTTTATTCTATTGCTTTACAAACTTCACCTACTTCCTCTTGCCATCGCTCTCTATTGTCAGCAAATAAACTCCTTGTGGCAGTTTAGAAACATTGATGTTGCAGATGCTTGACCACTGAGGTCTGTTCTCTGTGTAAACAACTTCGCCTAACTGGTTAGTGATGGTAAGCATGCCCTCTTTATTCTTTGGCAGCTCATAGCTCACAGCAAACACCGTTGTCTGGATTGGGAATGATTCTCAGGCTTTTGATTTCACTGCTGGCAAGTATCGTTGTAGGAATTGAAAGAGCTTTCATTGCATTACAAGTTTAACTAATTTACTCTTTCATAGTAATTAACCATCATTTCCCCATCTAAAGGTATTCAATTCAAATCCGGCAAGATGCAGAGCCCGGTCAACTACCGTTGCTGCAACTTCTTCAAAGCTTTTTGGTAAAGAATAAAATGAGGGCGTAGCGGGGCAGATTATTCCACCCGCTTCGGTAATCAATTTCATGTTGTTGATGTGAATCAAATTGTAAGGAGTATCCCTGATAATCAAAATAAGTTTCCTTCTCTCTTTCAACATAACGTCTGCGGCCCTCGTTATAAGGTCATCAGAGATTCCAGCCGCAATTCTACCCATTGTTCCCATGGAGCATGGGCAAATTATCATTGCATCGTACCCTGCCGATCCGCTTGCAAAAGGAGCTGTGAAGTCGTTTTTTTCAAAGTATGGAAAAGTATAACGGGATAGATCATCTGATGCCAGCTCATGTTTCCACACAAACTTTGCATTGTCACTCATCACCACCCCCACGTTTTCAATCTGGGCGCTTAATAGCAGGAGCTTATCAAATAATACTTTGGCATAAATGCTACCACTGGCGCCAGTAACTCCTATAACTAATTTTTTCTTCACCATACAAAATATTTATTCTCCTAAGATTTCAATCAAGGGGCGAAATCCTTTTGTCATGTAAATATCACCTAATCAAATGTGAGATTTAAAAGGCTACCTATTTCCAATATAGATTCAGTTTACTGCCTACTTATTCTCCATGTTGGTAAAACCTTAGTATCTTTATGATTGGTTTATTGGAACCATTTTTGAACTTCTGAGCTTTTTACAAACTACAATATGAGAAAAATCAGCTTTGTATTTTTTATTATGAGTTTTATTGCTTCTGCAGATATTTTCGCTCAGGCTGTCCCTGAGGCAATCAAGTGGATGTCAATCTCTGATGCAGAAAAGTTATCTAAAGAGCATCCGAAGAAAATCTTGATTGATGTATACACAGACTGGTGTGGCTGGTGCAAGAGATTAGATGCCACTACTTATAAAGATCCGATCATAGTGAAACTTTTGAATGACAATTTTTATGCAGTTAAATTAAATGCCGAATCAAAAGATAAAATTTCATACCAGGGGCAGGAATATCAATTTGACGCATCGAAGAGAATAAATACTGTTGCTGCTCTGTTCCTTAATGCTCAGGGAGGTTATCCTACTACCACTTTCCTCGATGAAAAGCTGCAGGTAATTTCCATCATCCCGGGTTATCTTGCAACGGATATGATGCAGAATGTGCTGCATTATTTTTCTGAAAACCACTACCTCACAACTGACTGGAACACATACCTTTCCTCGCTAAGCAGCGTTACAAAGTAAAAAAATATCATAAATGGAAAACTCAATCTTGCAAAAGGTTGAGTTTTTTTTTGGCTAAGGCCCATAATCAGGTATTTTTGGCCGGATGTCAACCGCTATCCATTCCAGTTATATAATCCCTGGGGCTCTTTATGGTGCAGCTAAATCGATTCCGGCAAATCCTGGCGACTTTTCTTTAAGAGCACTGATTACTCCGAATCAACTGGCAGTGCTCATTTCAGAAAACAAATCAAAAAAAATCTTTCAGCTTCAACCTTTCCAATTTGCTGAGCATCTATCAAAAAGTGCATGGGTAGCGTCAATTAATTCTATTATTCAGAATGAATGGTTTTTCAAGCAGGAGTGGTCAATAAAAAAGATTGCCGTCTTTCTGCCAGATTTTACCCTGATTCCACGACAATTCTACTCTATGGAAACAAGGGAGACATTTATCTCCTGGAATATAGCCACTGATCAAGAGGATGCCTGTATTACTGATTCAGTAGATGGCACAGATATAAACCTAATTTATTCCAGTCCAAAACAATTGCTTTGGCCTCCTCATACTGAAATCAGGCATTCACTTACTGTTTTGTTGAGATATCTGCTGCAATGGCATAATATTTCCAGACCCAATAATATTTATACTTACATCCAGCAGAGTTCATTTCAATTAATCTACTTTAAAGACAGATCACTCCATTTTTGTAACAGCTTTAACTTTCACTCACCCGATGATTTTACCTATTACCTGTTATTTGCCTGCAAGCAATTAAATCTTAACCCTGAAAGTTTAACCGTAACCTTTATGGGTGAAATCATGCGTGAATCCTCCCTTTTCAGATTGTTAAGCAGATACGTACATAATGTTGAATTTGCACAGATGCCTACCGAGTGGCAATTTGACAAGGACTATACGCTGCCTGGTCATTTCTTTTATAATTTATTTTGCATATAGCTTATGAGAGTAATTAGTGGAAAGCTGGGCGGAAGAAAATTTTATCCCCCTGATAATCTTCCCACACGACCGACGACAGATTTTGCCAAAACAGGATTATTTAATATCCTTAACAACAACTTTGATTTTACTGAAGTCAGTTTTCTTGATCTGTTTAGTGGTACAGGAAGCCTAAGCTTTGAGTTTGCTTCACGGGGAACGGAACGAATTGTAGCAGTGGACAAAGATGAAGGAGCTATTACATTCATTAAAAAAATGGTAAGAGAATGGAACATTTCATCTATTGAAATTCGCAGAAGTGATGTTTTTAAATTTCTTGATAAAAATACTGAGCAGTTCGATATTATTTTTGCAGGCCCGCCCTACGCACTTGAAAATATTGACATGATACCTGGTAGAGTGTTGAATGCGAAGAATATGAAGCCGGGTGGATGGTTCATCCTGGAAACCTCCCCTAAACATCAATTTAAACAAATGCCAGAACTTATACAATACCGTAATTATGGACAAACATATTTTCATTTTTTTCACCTCACTAAGAGTTTAGATAACTCTGTTGAAGATTAATTGAAGCATAGCAATATTACTTTCTGTTGTTAAAACATCATCATGAACAAAATAAGTGTCTTCCCCGGTTCCTTTGATCCGGTTACCATCGGACATATTGATATTATCAATCGGGGTATGCCGCTATTCGATAAACTCATTATTGGTATTGGAATAAATTCACAGAAGAAATACTTATTTCCTCTTGAAAGGCGAATTGCCTGGCTAAAAAAAATCTATGAATATGAACCGCGCATTGAAGTGGAAAGCTATACGGGCCTTACAGTAAATTTTTGTGAGCAAAAGGGAGCTAAATATATATTAAGAGGCATTCGCAGTTCAGGAGATTTTGAATTTGAAAGAGCAGTTTCTCAAACCAATCGTGTACTGAGCAGAAATATTGAAACAATTTTTATTTTGGCAAATCCATCACTTGCACCTATCTCATCTTCAATAGTAAGGGATGTAATAATTAATGGAGGTGATGCCTCGCCATTTATACCTGAAGAAATTGAAAAATTAATAAGGCCCTGAAGTATGCAGCTGTAAATATCCTGAAGAGATTCTACTCGCAAAATCTTCTTTTACCCTATTTCTTATTTTTGCGGCATTGAGATGCCAGGGGCCTTGTTTGTAGCGTCATAATCAACTTTACCCATGATCATTGGAATCCTAAAAGAACCAATCACAGAAAACCGTGTTTCTGCGCTGCCCGAAATGGCTGGTCAGATTGTAAAGATGAATTTTGATGTAATGGTTGAACGTGGTGCAGCCCTTCGGGCTTTTGCTTCAGATGAAGATTATGAAGCTGTGGGATGTAAAATACAAAGTCGTGAAGACACTTTATCTTTTTCAGATCTGATTGTCTGCATCAACCCTCCTTTAAGAGCAGATGTTGAAAGGATGAAATCCGGAGCAGTACTGCTTTCGTTATTTTATCCCTTAAATAATAAAGAATTTGTTTTTGAATTGCTGGAACTCGGCATTACTTCGTTCAGCTTAGATATGGTGCCGCGCACTACAAGGGCACAAACAATGGATGTATTGTCGTCGCAAGCAACTGTTGCTGGCTACAAGGCTGTGCTGCTCGGAGCAGCTCAACTTCCAAAATTCTTCCCCATGCTAATGACAGCAGCAGGAAGTGTAGCTCCGGCAAAAGTGCTTGTGCTTGGTGCAGGGGTTGCAGGTTTACAGGCTATTGCAACCGCCCGAAGATTAGGAGCCGTTGTAGAAGCCTTTGATACGCGTACTGCAGTAAAGGAAGAAGTAAAAAGTTTGGGTGCAAAGTTTATTGAAGTGGAAGGGTCGGTAGAATCCACTGCTGCGGGTGGTTATGCGGTAGAGCAGACAAAAGAATTTCTTGAAAAGCAAAATGAAAAAATATATCAGTCGGCAGCAAAGGCAGATCTTATTATTACAACGGCTCAAATTCCGGGTCGGAAAGCACCTCTTCTAATTCCTAAATCAACGGTTGACGCCATGAAGGCGGGATCTGTAATAATTGACCTGGCTGCTTCTACCGGAGGAAATTGTGAACTGTGTCGCAACGATGAAACTGTTGTGTCCACAAATGGGGTAACCATAGTGGGTAATTCAAATCTTCCATCCACAATGCCCTCTGATGCAAGTAAGATGTTTGGGAAAAATGTTTTAAATTTTTTAAAGCTGATACTTCAGGATGGTCAGATATCGCTGAATTTTGAAGACGAAATCGTAAAGGGCACCTGTATCACATATAATAAAGAATTGATTAATAACCGGGTGAAGGAAAAATGGATTCAGCAACCAGCATAACGAATGAAGGAATATTTTTCAATTTCCTTACCCTTAACTATACCAGTAAATTGTTCAGGAATAACCTATGATAGATTATCTTTTTAACTTTTTATATGAGAACCGTGAAATGGTTTTCATCATCATACTTTCGATTTTTCTTGGAATCGAAATTATTGCTCATGTTCCAACAGTACTGCACACACCATTGATGTCAGGCGCAAATGCAATTCATGGTGTAGTAATAATAGGAGCCATCATTGTGATGGGAAGTACGCAACCTGACAATTACTTCGCTTTGCTCTTAGGTTTTTTTGCAGTAATACTAGGAACCTTGAATGTAGTTGGGGGATTTGTGGTAACAGACAGGATGCTTGAAATGTTCAGGAAAAGAAAATAATAGCAATGGCTTTAGATGTACAGCAGGTTATTTTATGGCTGATATACCTCTTCGGTTCAATAACTTTCATTCTTGGTTTGAAAAGGCTGAGCCATCCAGAGACGGCAAGGACAGGTAACCTCATGGCAGCCGTTGGAATGTCAGTCGCTATTCTTGGAACCATTTTCCTTTATAAAGATACCAATGGTGAAAAACTACATAATCACATCTGGATCTTTGGAGGAATCATCATCGGTGCTCTTGTGGGCACACTTACTGCCCGGCGGGTAAAGATGACGGCGATGCCACAGATGGTTTCTTTATTCAACGGCATGGGCGGAGCTTGTGCGGCAATCATCTCTATTGTAGAATATCAGAAATACGATTTTACCGATTCGAATATTACCGCAGTCACTCTTGCCGCATTATTGATAGGGGGAGTTTCTTTTTCCGGAAGCATGGTTGCTTTTGGTAAGTTAAATGGTAATGTTTCTGATAAGGTTTTCCCTGGACAATCTGTTTTCAACATGATTGTATTGCTTATTGCCATTGCCCTCGGAGTTTACCTTGTTGTTTATCCCATGCAAAATATTGTGATGCTTACTTTGATGATCACTATGTGTCTTTTGTACGGTGTTTTGTTTGTGTTACCGATTGGGGGTGCTGACATGCCGGTAGTAATCTCATTATTAAACTCCTTTACGGGCATCGCTGCAGCATGTGGAGGATTCATTTATCACAATCAGGTAATGCTTACTGGTGGAATTCTCGTGGGATCGGCAGGCACGATCCTTACTATTCTAATGTGCAGGGCTATGAATCGCTCTTTACTGAATGTAATCATTGGAAATTTTGGAGGCAACAGCACTGCAGCCACTCAAGCGGGAAGTGAGAAGGGAAACATTAAAGAGATATCAATATCTGATGCTGCCATATTGTTAAGTTATTCAAAAAAAATACTGATAGTTCCGGGTTATGGGCTGGCTGTTGCCCAGGCGCAGCACATCATTCATGAATTGGAGATGTTGCTTGAGGAAAGAGGTGTGGAGGTAAAGTATGCTATTCATCCTGTTGCAGGACGTATGCCCGGGCATATGAACGTCTTGCTGGCTGAAGCAGATGTTTCTTATGACCGATTATTAGAAATGGAAGATGCTAATGCTGAATTCGGTACCACAGATGCTGTGATTGTTATTGGTGCTAATGATGTAGTGAATCCTGCAGCAAAAAATGATAAGTCTTCACCCATCTATGGCATGCCTATTTTAGAAGTAGAGAATGCACAAAATGTGATAGTAATGAAACGAAGTATGAATGCAGGATATGCCGGAATTGAGAATCAATTATTTTACGAACCCAAAACGAGGATGCTTTTTGGTGATGCTAAAGCTTCTCTGCAAAAGCTGGTAAGTGAAGTGAAAGCAAATTAGGTATTGTTAATATTAGCTGGCAATATGCAAAAATTCTCGGGAAATAAGATGGAATGCAAGGCCTAAAGGAACTTCAACCATAGTTAACATATTAAACTTCTTAAGGCTGTGTATAAATCCGCAGATCACTCGTAATCTGAATCTTCCACCATATCATATCATACGATAATGCCAACAAAAAGCGCAGGAATCTTGTTATATAGATTTCAATATAAGAAACTGCAATTTTTCTTAATTCATATGGGGGGACCCTTTTGGATAAGAAAAGACGAGGGTGCATGGTCAATTCCAAAGGGTGAATTGCAAAACGGCGAAGATCCACTTTCAGCAGCCAGAAGAGAATTCTATGAGGAAACTGGATTTGAAGTAGCAGGAGAGTTCATTTCGCTCTCATCCATTAAGCAGTCTGGAGGTAAAAAAGTCTTTGGATTTGCTCTAGAAGGCGATTGTGACCCTGGTAAAATGAAGAGTAATACATTTGAATTGGAATGGCCTCCACATTCTGGAAGGAAACAGCTGTTTCCGGAGGCAGACAGAGCTGAGTGGTTTTCATATGAAGACGCTATGCACAAAATTGTAAAGGGGCAGCAAGAGTTTTTATCTCAGCTAAATTCATTGTTAATGAATGAACCGAATGAGGTTAGCTGAAATATAAATCAGAAATGAACGTCCCGGTAGTCAGCATCGAAGTCAATCCAGGTATTCTCAACCTTCAGCCATAACCTTTTTACTTCTTAAGCCGATAATAATTTTTTGAAAGCTTGTTATTAAAAGAATTTGATTCGCTTAAACAGGTGGCTGACAGTTGGGATGCTGTGTTACCTAAGGATCATCATCTTCAGTCAAAAGATTTATTAATCTTTGAGGATTCTGCATTCGAGGGTTTAAAATTTCAATATCTTTTTATCTATTCTGAAGGTAAGGCGGCACCTGCAGCAGTGGCATACTTCCAGCTTGTTCATTTTCAATCTCATAATTATGATGCACCGTTATTCCACAATCCGATTTTGAATTTTGTGGAACAGAAAGTTATGAAAAATGGGTTCCACATTATTTTTTGTGGCAATTTATTTAGAGTAGATGCCCCTGGAATATACATGAATTCCGTCGTAATTTCAAAAACTGAGGTTATGAGCACCTTACAGCAGTACTTCACGTCAAGAAAAAAGGCTCATGCCATTGTATTAAAAGATTGGCCAAACAGTGATAGTAATGAAATGATGAAAGAATATGATTTTCATATGTGGCCAGACGATCTTACTATGAAAATGGCATTGGCACCAGAATGGAAAAATTTTGAAGCTTATGCAGCAGCTTTAAAACACAAATATGCACAACGAGTGCGTAAAGCTTGCCGAAAATTTCAAACTATCAACATCACTGAATTAAATCTTAACGACTTAACCTTCTATTGTGATCAGATTGAGAAACTATTCCATGAGGTTGTAAGCCGCCAGGTGATTCGAATGATCATTCCTGGTAAAGAATACTTTATCCAAATGAAAAAAACACAAGGGGATAAATTCCGAATCTTTGCTTTTTTTTCAAATAAGGAGCTGATAGCCTTCAGCAGTCATATTGTTTGTGATGACATATGGGAAATGCATTTTATTGGTATGGACTACACTAAGAACGAAAAATATTGGCTATATTTTAATCTTATGTATCATGCTGTTGAGCAAGCTATAATTGGGAGAAAGAAATGGCTGGAACTTGGCAGAACTGCACGTCAGGTAAAAGCCATAATGGGTGGTATGCCTGTTTATTTCAACAGCTATGTACGTATAAAAGGAGTTCTTGTGAACTCCCTTGTAAAAATATTCGCACAACGATTTAATAAAAAAGCAGGAAAGGATTGGCTAACCAGAAATCCATATAAA
>JACCZZ010000222.1 GCA_013695715.1 Chitinophagales bacterium
ATCGCAGGCCCGTTGGCAGCAGGTCTTGCAGGTGCTGGAGCCGGAGGATTAACGGGGGGCCTTATTGGAGCTTTAGTAGGTTCTGGAATTCCGGAAGATCGGGCAAAAAAATATGAAGAAGGGATAAAAAATGGCCGTATAGTTATGGGTGTAAAGACTCGTAATGATGATGATGCAACTGAAATAGAAAGAGAATGGCTTGTGAATAAAGGAGAGGAAGTATACCGTTAAAACTTATTTCTCAATAATGCTTTAATGAATACAAAGCCTCCGCCATAAAAAGCGGAGGTTTTTTTTATCACTAATGATAATGGCATTTTCTACTTCAATAATCCCTGAACATTATTAATACGCTTTAAAACCGATTATCGCTCTCTTAACCTGAGGTGCTATTGTGGAATAGTATCCTTTGAAGGAACCACACTTGAATCTGCAGGTGTACTCAAACTTGGGCTTGCAGGATTCATCTGATTGTACCCCGAAGAAGGTGTTACGGTATTTATATCATTATTTGTGTTGTTATTCGTGTTAGAATTTGGAGTTGTAGGATATGGATTATTTGAGGATGGAGGAACTTGTACAGGACTATTTGGATCAGGACTCATTTGATTTTCATTATTTAAAGAAGTCTTTGAAGGCGTGTTTTCCGCTGGGTAGGTATCCTGCACATTCGGGTTGGGCGTGGTGCTTAGAGGGACGGTTTGATTTGGGTTTCCGGTGTCTGGATTAACGAGTACTGGATCCAGTTGTGTAGGGGAGTTGCTTGCGGGAGCGTTTAAAGAATTTGGTTGAGTGATTTGAGCCGTGCTACAAAAAGCAATAAGATGAAAAGATACAATCAATACAACTTTTGCTATTTCTGTTAAGTTTCTATTTTGTTTTACAGGAATATTCATAAAAAGCATTTTGGGTTTAAAGTCAAACATTGTGCCTCAAGCATTAGGTAACCAAACGGAGGACAGATAATGTTTGCGTTTTATTGCAGAATAGAAAAAGGAAGTTGAATCTTTGGTATAGCTATAATTTACTTTCAGTTAAAAGTGGATGTCTGCAACAGACCAAAAAAAAGAATTTGATAATCTAAGGTTATTGGCCACACAAAAAATATGGAAAAAGTGAACTACTTAAGGTTAACAGTTTGTTGTTATTAAATCCTTAGTATTTCCATATCTTTTGCAATATTTAATAGAATGACTTTACTTTTCTTCTTAAAAAGAATAATGACTCTCAACTGATCTCTATATTCTGATTATAAATACTCACAAACAAATAAGCATAAAATGAATAAGACTGAAATGACTACCCTCTCTTCTGTAATGGAGAAATTAAGAATAAAAAGGCTGGACAAGGAATTTAGAATGACCCCTGAAGGTTTTACTCCTGGCAATAGCAAGTGCTACACCCCTGATCAACTTAAGATCATTAAGACCTATCGCTTTGAAGGTGATTCTGATCCGGGAGATTCAAGCATAATTTACCTGATTGAAGCCAACGATGGTCTTAGGGGATATAGCCTTGATGCCTATGGAGTTTATAGTGATCATATTGATGAGGTATATGATGATTTTATAAGAAAAATACCAGTTGAAGAAAGAGATGAGCAGCAGCTTTTTGAATAGATAAATCAGACGAGAATTTAATGTTCTAAAAAATAAAGAGGCCTTTTAGAGGCCTCTTTTTTAAAGATTATCGCAAGTATTACGATTATTTCTTCTCGTCAGTCTTGTTGTTTTTATCCTCTGAAGAATTTTCCATATTGTCTAATTTATCCTTAACAATCTTCTTTTCTTCGCGGGTAAAATTTCCGTCCTTATCGAAATACAACATGCGATCCTGTGAACGGGAGTAATAAATTGTTCCGCCGTTATCATCCTCAACAGCCCATACTTTGTATTCCTTTTCATTAGGATAATTTTTTAAATAATAGGCTGAAACCGGGCGTGGTATATTTCCCTTCTCTACCTCGTGTTCCCTCCTGATTATCTTAGCATTTTCATCATATACGATGGTATGCTGCTGATTATCCTGATCTTTAAAATTCACTTTATACTTAGCTTCTGAGTTCCAGTCTACTCCGGTTGCATTTGGATGATTCGATCTGAAAGCTTCTCTAACTTTGTCGGGCACCTGCGCACGACTTGTTCCTTCAGCTTTATCAGTTACCTGGGCAAATGCAGAAATACTGCATATTGCGAGAACTAATGATAACATTATTGGTTTCATGGCTTATGATTTAATCGTGAAAAATATTGTTACCCGCGCTTTTCAAGAGTAATGCCAATTTTGTTTTTTGAATTATCTGCGCTCTTTGAGAATTTATCAGAGATAGCTATAAACCTTATATGTCATTTATATATCTTTAATAATCAATCACTTTTTCTCAATCCACCGTTATTTTCCTGATAAACAGTACAATGAAAGTCTCTGATCATTATATTCTGTAAAGAAGATGAATGGATGAAGATCCTTAAACGAGCAGGGCTATTTTCAGCAGGTATTTTAAAAAAGTATTCTATTTTATTCCATTCCTTTATGTCTGAGATACCATTTTGCATTCTAACTGATCTTTTTTTACCAAAATTGGCCTTCTGAAGTTCAGTAATCATGAAGGCATTGTATGCGCCCCACTCTGATTTTACATATGCAGTTATTTTAAGCCAATTCACGGTATTAGTTTGACCAACAATAGATAATAGATCCTGATCAATAAGCATAGCTATAGAATCAGTAACTCCATTTAGAATATAAAAGGTATCTTTTTTAATTATATTATATAAATATAATTTTGTTGAATCGGTATATTCATCGGTATCTAACAGAGACATTTTGGCAGGGGAAGGAAGCGGATTCAAATACACTGCAGCATAGTAACGTCTGTTCATATCATCATAATGAATGATTGTTTGATTGTATTGCCATATCTGAAATAGGTTAACAGTGCATAAATATAATGACACCAAAATACCTATGGCAATTTGCCATTTTTTATGAATAAGCTTTTCCAGTAGTGAACACAAAGGCAGACTCAGCACTGCAAGACTTTGAGTAAGAGCCCTGGCAGAATAGCTTGCACCAAAGCGCCACACGTGCCAGGCAATTACGATCCAGAGGTTGAGTATAAAGTATGTCAGCAAAGCGCGTTGATAATTGCGATGTTTCATAAAGAATAACCCGATTACCATTAGAACCGTAACAGGTGTGTAAATGAACCATCCTTTTTCCCACCCAATAATCACCTGCCAATGGGGACTTAGAAAATCCCATTTAGATCCCATCTTATGAAGGAAGCTCCCTGTAACTGATTTCCAATATAAAAACTGAGGAATGAGGGGTATAATACCTCCAACAACAAAAGCGATGGCGTACAGTTTATCTTTCTTTAATATCAATAGTTTTAGACGTCTTAATTCTTTATTATGTGTGTTCCATAAAAGAGGAATAAATATTATAACTGCATCTGTTGGCCGGCAAACTGTTGCCACACCTAAAAGCCCACCTATAATCAGTGCATTCCTATACGAAGGTTTCTCATGCCATTGAGCAGTAAAAAACAGTAAAAGGCAAAAAAGCGTGAATAAATATCCGTGAGTCATGCCTGCTTCTATAGCAGTGTATTGAGGATAGTTTGTAGCCAATACCGTCAGCAGTAATCCCCACGCTACAATAGAATCTTCAAAGTACTTCAGCAGAAATTTTCTAAGGAAAATAAGACCTATAAACGCATATACTAACATGCCTACGCAGATGGCTAAGGGGTAGGGAAAAGAAAATCCGTCTTGAGGAAATCCGAACAAGCCTGCAACCCCGTGGCCAACAAAAAAGAACGGTGTTTGAAGAATTGATATACCGATAGAATAGAACAAAACATATTTCCCGTTGGCCTGCATTGAAGCTTGATAAAAATTCCCAGGAAAATGGTATTGCTCTGCAACTACAGGCCACCAGCTAAGATATTCCA
>JACCZZ010000242.1 GCA_013695715.1 Chitinophagales bacterium
GCGGCATCTATTTCTGCCTGAAACGCATTCTTCGATTGACACAACATGGTTGCTGCATTGATCTTATCCCTATATGGGCCACTAAGCAAATCGGCAGCCTTTAAAAAAATTGCTGAGCGGTGTTCCCATGACATGCGTTCCCATTCAGGTTTAGCTTTCAGCGCAGCATCTATTGCAAGTTTCACCTCTTCAGTACCACCTTTATGATAATACCCAAGCAGGTGGTTGATCTCGTGAGGAGGGTGTATCTCTATTTTTTTTCCTGTGCGAATCTCTTTGCCTCCAATCATCATCGGCAGATCTGCCGTTTCCGATTTGTACTGTTTCAGTTGTTTTTTTAAAAGTGACCGTTCCGGTGTGCCAGGTGCATAGGTAATGTTTGATTCATTAAAAGGTATTGGAACTTTGAAAAAACCGGTGCTCATTTAAATTTTCCTTTTAGTTTGATTTTGTACAACTTTTCTGTATTGCGAAAGCTCTTAAGCAGCTACCCTTAAATGTAGCTGGTCAATTTGAATTAGAGATGTGCATAATACGGCCGCAAAGATAGACGTTTAAGTTTTTGGTGTTGAAAACTTTAAGCCTCATTGAAATATCCACCCTGTCTAACAAGTAACTTTACGATAACATCCTCGGAGAGATCTATGCCTGAAACAACAAATAAACTAAAGACGAAGAAGGAAAAAGAAGAGGAGCCAAAAGAAGAGAAACCTGCCCCTGCCGCTAAAAAAAGAAAAAAAACAACAGAAGGTTGGTTCAGTCAAATTAAAAAAGATGAACGGGCTTCTAAAGTTCTTGGGCTTATTTTTCTTTTAATATCACTCTACCTTTGTGTTGCATTTATCTCCTATCTCTTTACGTGGAAAACAGACCAGGATAAAGTTTTTCAATTTACCTGGGGCAACTTCTTTTCTGGTGCTTTTACAGTCGAGAATTATTTAGGCAGGCTGGGAGCTTACCTTTCTCATTTTTTTATTTACAATGGATTCGGACTTACCTCCTTTGTTTTTGCAGCAATTGTTTTTGTGGCAGGTATAAATCTTTTGTTGCAAAAAAACGTTTTTCGCTTTTCACATCTATGGAAAGTTTCATTAGTGGCATTAGTACTGCTGCCTACAGCCTTTAGCTTTTTTTTAAGAAGCTCCGGTTTTCCGTTTGGAGGCGCAGTAGGAAATATGGTCGTGCTGTGGCTCACTGCATTTATGGGAACTGTTGGCACAGGCGCACTTCTTCTCTTTTCTCTTCTAGTTTACCTAGTTATCGCGTTTAATTACAGCTTTCATTTTAAATTTTTATCCCGAAAGAATGAAGCAGGAATGTTATTAGATTCTGATCAACCAAATAAGGTTCCGTTTACAATTGCGAGTGAACCAGGTTCAGAGGATGCGGAAGCAATGGTGCTTAAAGAAATCATTCCTTCTTCTGAAGTAACATTACCGTTAAATGATGATGGAAATATTAATTCTACCTTGGTTGGAGCAATAGAAAACCTACCTGAGCAGATTGTAGAAGACGGTGTCGAAAATCAGATAAAAAATCTTGAAGGAAAGACAACAACTGGAATAGCGCTGGATATTGTAGAAACAAAAGAAGAAGAACTTGTTGAAACAGAATCTCTAATCCGGGAGAACTATGATCCAACAATTGATCTTCCCAAATATCAATATCCTACCCTCGATCTTCTTGAGAATTATGGATCAGAGAAGATAAGAATTGATTCAGATGAATTGATGCGAAATAAAGACCAAATCGTAAAGACCCTTCAGAACTATGGAATCGAAATTCAAAGCATAAAAGCAACTGTAGGCCCTACAGTAACACTTTATGAAATTGTTCCTGCGCCGGGTATCCGTATATCTAAGATTAAAAACTTAGAAGACGACATTGCATTGTCGCTCTCCGCTCTCGGCATAAGAATTATTGCGCCAATTCCTGGTAAGGGAACAATTGGAATTGAAGTGCCTAACATGCACAAAGAAACAGTAGCAATACGTTCGCTTATTGCTTCCGAGAAATTTCAGAATGCAGCAATGGATCTTCCTATAGCACTCGGCAAAACGATATCAAACGAAATCTTTATTGCCGACCTTGCTAAAATGCCTCACCTTCTAATGGCAGGAGCGACAGGTCAGGGAAAATCTGTAGGGGTTAATTCTATCCTTGTTTCATTGCTTTATAAGAAACATCCATCACAGATCAAGTTTGTTCTTATTGATCCCAAAAAGGTAGAGTTGTCGCTTTATTCAACTATCGAAAAACATTTTCTTGCAAAATTACCAGGTGAAGAAGAGCCTATTATCGTTGATACCAAGAAGGTAGTGCATACGCTGAAAGCCCTTTGTGTAGAGATGGACCAGCGTTATGATCTATTAAAAAATGCTCAATGCCGAAATATTAAAGAGTATAATGAGAAATTCTTGAACCGCCGATTGAATCCAAACAATGGACATCGTTTTCTTCCCTATATAGTGTTAGTAATAGACGAATTTGCTGACCTGATAATGACGGCAGGAAAAGAGATTGAAACACCTATTGCACGTCTTGCCCAACTTGCTCGTGCCATAGGAATTCATTTAATTATTGCCACTCAGAGACCTTCAGTTAATATTATCACAGGTACTATCAAGGCGAATTTTCCTGCAAGAATTGCCTTCAAAGTTACCTCAAAGGTGGATTCACGAACCATTCTTGACCAGGGTGGTGCCGATCAGCTCATTGGCCGTGGCGACTTGCTTCTTTCTATTGGTGGTGATACCATGCGCTTGCAATGCGGGTTTGTTGATACGCCAGAGGTTGATAGGGTTTGTGAATTTATTAGCAATCAGAAAGGCTATCCTGAAGCTCACCTTCTTCCAGAGGTTAAGGAGGAAGATGGAGAAGCAGGTGAATATTTAAATCCAAATGAAAGGGATGAATTATTTGAAGAGGCTGCTGCTACCATTGTGCAATATCAGCAAGGCTCAACTTCCCTCCTACAGCGTCGCCTGAAATTAGGTTATAACAGAGCAGGGCGACTTATGGATCAATTAGAATCAGCAGGTATTGTTGGACCTAATCAAGGTAGTAAGGCCCGGGATGTATTGCTCAAGGATCAACTTGAGTTGGAACACTTTTTGACTTCTCTGCGGGAAAAGAGCGAATTCTCTAATTCCTCCATTAATTAGAAGTGCTCTTTAGCAATAAGATATTGCTTCGTCCAATAAGGTTAATATGAACAAGTTTTTCCAATTGCTGTTTCTATGTTTTCTGATTTCTTCCATAACAATGGCGCAGAAGTCTGATGTAAAGGTGCAGAAATCTGATGTAAAGGCGCAGCAAATACTAAAGGGTGTTAGTGAAAAATACAGGAGCTATAAATCCGTACAGGCTGATTTTGTTTTAAAGGTTGAAAACGGCCAGAACAATTCGAAAGATCAACAGACGGGTACGCTTTTTATGAAGGGAAATAAATACAAGTTGCAAATCAACAATCAGGAAATTATCTCAGACAACAATACCGTTTGGACTTATCTGAAAGATGCAAATGAAGTTCAGATAAACTCCTACGAATCTGATGATAATACCATCTCTCCTTCACAGATCTTTACACTTTACGAGAAAAATTTCCTTTATGCATTCTCTGAGGAAAAAACGATCGGCGGCAAAGTCATTCAATTCATTGATCTTACTCCCAATGATAAATCGAAACCTTACTTTAAAGTTCGCTTAGCTGTCGATAAAATTGCAAAGGCTGTTCAAAGTGCAGTGGTATTTGATAAGAATGGAAACCGCTATACCTATGAGATAATGAAATTGATTCCTGACCCCAGGATTAGCGATAACTTCTTTTCTTTCGATGAAAAGAAATATCCGGGTGTTGAAGTGGTTGATCTCAGGTAATTTTTTCCTTAAGCAAAATGTAATTCCGTCGTCTTTTAGACGGCTCCCTATCATTTAGTCCCAATTGCTGCTAATAAAAGGATTAGGTTTTTATAAAACTAAAATAGTCCCATGGCTACGGGACTATTTTAGTTTGGAGAAGCATTTAATCTGCTATTCAACCATCAATGGAGATTTGATTGTCTTATCGCCAGATTTAATGGTGACATAATAGAGACCTGCAGAAGATCCACTTAAAGACACCTTTTCTTCATTCAATCCTTCCTGTACTTCTTTAATGGTATGTAATATAGTTTGACCGAATACATTCTGAACTGTTATTTCAACATCACTAAGCCCATTTGCATTGTTATATTTTACGGTAAAATTTCCGTTTGATGGATTAGGAAAAATGTTGATTATTGATAGCATGTTGTTATCATCTGCTACACGGAAATATTCTGTTTCCCACATTACGGAAGCCGTCCATTGAGAACTGTTTGCTCCACAGTTATTAGAAACCTGAGCCTCATAAAAAGTAGCCGAATACAAACCAGTAAGTAATATAGTGCTTGACGAGCTGGTGGAAGTTAACCAATCAGTAGTTCCAAAAGGACGATATTGAACTAAATAGCCCTCAGAACAAGGTGCATTAGCCCAGTCGAGAGTTGTGGTAGTTATAGTTATATCGGTAACGATAAGGCCGGTAGGCTTCGGACATGCTGTTGTAGTTGCAGATGTTTGTGCCCAGTCACTTTTCGCACCACTGCCGCACTCTGTACGAACACGGAAGTCGAAGCCGCTCGAAGCCATTAAGCCATCGAAAGTATAGCTTGTAGCCAAACCAACATCAATAGTTCCCGACCAGGTTGAACTGCCTGAAGGCTTATACTGTACTTTATACGAAGTTGCCGTGGAAACAGCATTCCAGGTAAGTGTTGCCTCGCAGGCCGTAACACCTACAACGTTTAAGCCAGTGGGTTTTGGGTTTATCTTTAATTGCTTAGGTGAAGGTGTGCCGATCACCGGAGGCTTGCTCGAAACTACCCGCACCTGATACTTTGTTCCAGAGGGTGTAGAAAAGGGTATGGTACATGTGATGGTGCCTGAGCCTGTACTTGACTTTGATCCTATGATAATTGGAGATGCAAAACCGCCAGATTTATCAGACAGTTGCACTGTAAATACATTGCCAGCATTGGCTGGCTGATCAACAGTATAGCTTACTTTCACCTCATCCCCACCGCAAAAAGTAGTACCTGAAACATTGGTGGTTGTAATCGTGAGAGCCCATGAAGAGATGTATGATAAGATTGCTATCAAAGAGAGAATAACTTTTTTCATTATGCAAAATTTTTAGTGAGTAATGCGGTAAATTTAGGGAAGAATTCGGCATTGACATCAATCAAACATCTTTGATTGTAAAAGACTGAGTTAGCCTTCTTGTAACCCATCGAATATTTATAATACCTATGAATAATTAATATAAAAATGAATATCAAAATTTTCAAAAAAATCCCTAAGGCTTCAACGGCATGCAGATTTGCACATATAATTGGCAGGAATCTGCTAATTTGCGCCTGTTTTTAGTAAACCCTTTCCCTGATGCGCATTTTTACCGCTGTACTTTGTTTTACAACATTTTTAAGATTACCTGCAACTTATGCTCAGTTTCAGTATATAAATCCAAAACCCAACAGCACCCATCACAATATAAATACGAACATTATTCTGAGGAACGGAAGTGTTGTAGATAAGAATTCACTTGATGAAAAATACGTTTTCATACAAGGGACCATCAGTGGTTCACATTCATCCCGTATTATTTTATCGGATAACGA
This sequence comes from Chitinophagales bacterium, assembly GCA_013695715.1. Classification (GTDB taxonomy): domain Bacteria; phylum Bacteroidota; class Bacteroidia; order Chitinophagales; family UBA10324; genus JACCZZ01. The sequence goes on from JACCZZ010000242.1 coordinate 5,700, forward strand.
TAAAACCATTCTTGTTTATCCTACTTCACCCTTTGCTGAAGGTGAGACTGTAGATATAATAGTATCTGATGGTTTCAGGAAAAAAGATGGTGAAATTATTCAGGGTACTTCATTTTCTTTTCAAACACATCCGCATTACACCCCATCTGATCTACAATCAATAAAAGATGCTTTACGGGCATGTTCTGAAATTGATGAAATGGCTGTTGCCCCATCAAACAATGGCGGAGTTCGTGAGCAATGTTTCTTGCCTGACCATGATATTTATTCTTCCGGCACCGAATGGGATGGCGATATTTTTTATTATAATTTCCGACAGAATGATCCGCTGTGTTATGCAAGAACCATTATAGACAATCAGGGTGATTCCATCTATGCACAGTTTAATAATAACCAGGGGGTGGACTTTAAAATTAATCACAATGGCTACCTCACCTATTATAATGATCTTGACAGCAGCTTCATGATGGCGGATTCCACCTATGAGGTGGTTAAGGAATTTTTTATGGGAAATGGATATTTTCCCGATAATCACGAGTTTTTAATATTTCCCAACGGAAACAGGTTTATGTTTTGCTATGATGTACATCCTAACGTTGATCTTACCCAATATGGCGGTATGGATTCCGCCACTGTAATTGGCCTTGTTATTCAGGAACTCGATTCAAGCAACTATGTGATTTTTGAATGGAGCAGCTGGGATCATTTTGAGATAGATGATATGGTTAACTGGCAGTCTATCAGTGGCAGCCAGGTAGATTATGTTCATGGAAACTCGATGGAGCTGGATTTCGATGGTAATTTGTTACTCTCTTCCCGTCATTTAAGTGAAATCACAAAGATTGACCTAAGCACAGGCGATATTATCTGGAGAATGGGGGGCGAAAACAATCAGTTTGTATTTATTAATGACATTGATTCACCTGTTCATTTCAGCGCCCAGCATGATTTCAGAAGATTAGCAAATGGCCATTATACAATGTTCAATAATGCCAACCAAATGCAAGTGCAGGCTTCTACAGTCAAGGAATATGTTCTTGACCAGGAAGCTAAAACTGCAACACTGGTATGGTACTATAAGCATCCGCAGGTGAATGGTCACTATGTAATCAGTAATGCAATGGGCTCTGCTCAGCGACTACCGAATGGGAACACTTTTATTAACTATGGATTAGTGCTCGATGTCTCCCAACCTTTCCCCAGGTTCACTGAAGTGGATTCAGTAGGGAACATAGTATGGGAGTTTCGCTTTACAGAAGATAGCAGCAATTATTTTTCTTACAGGGCATTTAAGTTTAAGTGGGATCGTTGTGCTCCACCGGTTGATACAAGCTTAATACTTACTTCTATAGGAACAGACACCGCTTACTTAAGCTGGGGACTTCTTAATTATGCATCTAATTATATTTTTCAATACAAGTTAAATTCAGACTCTGACTGGATTTCAATTGCTGTAAGTGAAAATTCAATATCGCTTGCAGATCTGCAACCCGAATCCATATACCAATGGAGGGTTCAAAGCATCTGCACCATCTTTAATGACACTTCCAAGTATTCTGACGTTCAGGAATTCACTACCCTTAGCACAGAACTAGGGTCAATTATAGATCCTTCAGCATCTTTAAAATTGTATCCTAACCCCGCAAATGAATATGCTATTTTTTCCTTTGACATTGTTGAAAGTGATTGGGTGACAGTTACCCTCATAAATGTATTAGGGGAGATTATAGTTGAAAAATTGTGGAAGGCTTTACCAGGTAAAAACGAACAGACAATGTCTTTAACCTCAGTTCCGCCCGGTATTTATGTTTTCCACGTAAGATCCAAATTGTGGTCTGGTCGGCAGCTTCTGAAAATACAATGATATTGGTATAGCATCTGATCTTTTAATTATTCAGAATATAGACCTGTAGTCACGTTTTCACTTTTATTTTTTTGTTTTTAGTAATACCCCTACTTTTGATATAAACTTTAAATTATTTGATGTATGAAAGTTAATTTGACTCTGTTCCTTTTTTTCGCAACCATCATATCATTGCATGCCCAGTACAAATATGTTTACCCGTTGCCAGGGTCTGCTTTTCATAATCCCCAAACCAATATCATTTTAAAGAATGGTGCCTTTATAGACCCTGCTTCTCTAACCGGTAACATCCTGGAAATAATTGGTTCTGAAAGCGGCAAACATGCTTATACTGCAAGATTATCGGATGATAACAAGACAGTGGTGGTAAAACCAAAAACAAGTTTCAATTATGGAGAAAATATAACGGTAAATGTTTATTCTACATTGAAGACAAAAGAGGGCAAAACCATTGATGGCTCCACCTTTAACTTCAAAACACGAAAGGAGATTACCGCAGAAGAAAAAGAAAGATATGAGCAAAGCAGATTGGAAGAGCTAGCGGAATTGTTAGGATATAATGACAGTAAAAAAACTGCCCAAAAAATGTCATATCCTCTTGATTCCATGCCCACCTTTCAGATCACTCATAATGAAAACCCACCGGGTCGTGTGTTCTACTGCAATCAGCAGGAAGTGAATGATGAGGACATGAATTCTTTTCCTACCATTATTGAGAACGATGGCACTATCATCTGGGCACGCGATCTTGGAATTAATGGCCATGATTTTAAAATAAATTATAATGGTTACCTCACTTATTATAAATATACCACAGCCCGATGGATGGTGATGGATTCCAATTATAATCTTATTGATTCTGTACAATGTGGAAACGGGTACGCTGATGAAACCAACGGCCATGACATGGTGATGTATCCGAACGGCCATGTATATCTATTTGCATATAATGATCAAACTGTTGACATGACTGCTTACGGCGGAGTAGCCAATGCTACTGTCAAACAGATAGTACTACAAGAGCTTGATGCAAGTCATGATGTTATCTTTGAATGGAGAAGCTTTGATCATTTTGAGTTTACTGATGCCATTGCTGCCGTGCCTCTTACCAACGCTACGGTAGATTACTGCCATACAAATTCAATAGAGAGGGATTTTGATGGTAACATTCTGATCTCAAGCAGAAACTTGAGTGAATTGACTAAAATAAATTCTGAAACCGGAGCTATCATTTGGCGCATGGGTGGTGAAAACAACCAGTTCACCTTTGTAAATGATAATATTCCAGAACATTTCAGCCAGCAACATGATTTACGCCGTTTGCCAAACGGACACATCACCATTTTTAATAATGGAAATTATTTGCCAGTTGAAAGATCCAGCGCAAAAGAATATGCATTGGATGAGGTAAATAAGATCGCCACCCTGGTTTGGTATTATGAACATCCGGACATTAATGGAAATCCTGTATTTGGCCGTGCCTCTGGCAGCACCCAGCGTTTAGCCAATGGAAATACGATGATTTGCTGGGGCACTATTTATTGGAACCTCGGCATGCCTAATATGACGGAGGTGAATTATCAGAAGCAGATCGTATGGGAAATGGCCTTTGATGAAACTGGGCAAAAAAGTTACAGGGCTCATAGATACCTATGGAATCCTTGCAGCAGAATTACCAGTTATACAATGAAGTCGAATGTACAGCCTTTAAAAGTTGTACTTAGCTGGAGGCCTGCGACTGGAGCAAAAGCTTACGAGGTAAGCTACCGGAAATTTGGAAGTAGCAACTGGATAGTAATAAAGACAAATAAAATTAAAATAGCGCTTACTGGCCTTACACCAAATTCAACTTATCAATGGAAGGTGAGAACCCTCTGCTCAGGCAGCCTTACCTCCGCTTATTCTGAATTAGCTAAGTTTACAACAGATCCAATGAAAATTAATCTGCCTGCAAATGACGCTGCTCTGGAAATTGCTGTATATCCGATTCCCGCTAACAATTATATAACTATTTCATTGCATAATGCATTAAACGCATCCTTAATTATTACAGATGTTGTCGGTAAAATTGTATATGAGACTGCCAGTCAAGAAGAAAATTTGACTTTGAATGTAGATGTGGCTAATTGGATAGATGGAGTTTATCTGGTGAAGCTGAAAAATGATTTACATTCTGTGAGCCAAAAACTCATTGTAAATTAAATCACAGGGATTAGGCTTAAAGAAAGGGAAGCATAGCATCTTTTCTAAGATGCCTCTTCATCCTTGAAAAAAGTGAGTACAATTATAAAAACCTTAAACTATCAACATCATCAACCATAACATATGAAAATTAACTTAACAATGCTGCTTGCTTTTGCTACTATTCTATCACTTAAAGCACAGTTTAAGTATGTAAATCCGCTACCTGGTTCTGCTTTTCATAATCCGCAAACCAATATTATTTTAAGAAATGGCGGATTTATTGACGCGGCTTCGATTTCTGATAACCTGGAAATAATAGGATCGGTAAGTGGTAAGCATGATTACTCTGCAAGATTATCCGATGATAATAAAACGGTGATCATAA
>JACCZZ010000126.1 GCA_013695715.1 Chitinophagales bacterium
ACACCTACAAGAATAGATATATCCCACTTTGGAGCTTTACGTGCTATTTCGTTCAATTTTTTATCCCAATCTTTTTCTTTTGCTATTTTCTTTCCTGGCTTGTAGAATACCTGAAACCAGAAAGGAATTTTTTTTGCGCTTATGCCACTAAGATCTCCTTCAAAATAGTTGCCCCTCTTGTTCAAATCAGTGCTTCCACCAAGCATCAGAATTCGCTTTTCAAAAATTTTGGATGAAAAATGAAAATGCCTTGCAGAGAGGATCTGCTTTACTGATGCACGTTTGATTGAACGTATCATATCTGTCGTGAGTGGAATTCGCTTGCTTGCTGATTCTGATGTGCCGGAACTTAGAGCGAAATATTTGGTACGGCCAGGCCAGCAAATATTGTTTTCTCCTTCAAGCGTGCGATGCCACCATTGGTGAAGAATAGAATTGTAATCATAGACAGGAATTTTTTCTCTGAAGACATTTAGGATGTTGGAACTCATAAGAATTTCATAGAAGCGGTAGTATTTACCAAACTCTGTGAATGCTGCTTTTCGCAATAACCGCTTTAGCTGACGCTCCTGTTGTTTAACGGCACTTACCGGCAGAAACCGATGTCGTTGTTCTGTTAGCCGGTCATTCAATGCAATGGTTCTATTTATCAGTGCTCCAAGAAGCGGCATGCATCATTTTCTATTAAAGATACTCTGCGAATTTTGTATGCGAGCGGAATATATGCAGCGACTAAAAGATGGGCACAAGTTGTATATTTAACAAAACCTATGAAGCGTTATTTGTATTGACTGGTGATTGCATGTCAATAATTAACTTCATATTTGCCGTGTAGATCATATCATTTGGAATCATACGAACAAATAGAAATTCCGGAAGAAGAACTGGTATCGAGGCTCTTTAAAAAAGACCAGACAGCTTTTTCGTATCTCTATGATAATTATGCGGCAGCAGTAAATGGGGTTATATACCGCATTGTTATGGATGAAGAATCTGCAGAAGACGTATTGCAGGAAGTATTCGTAAAGATCTGGCACAACTTTACTCAGTACGATAAGACGAAAGGAAAATTATTTACCTGGATCATAAATATAGCACGTAACCGAGCTATTGATTACACCCGATCTAAAAATTTCAAAAATCAACAAAAAAACCTCGATGTAGATAAAATCGTAAGTTATATAGATTCAAAAAAAAGCACATCTTTTAATACTGATAAGATTGGCTTAAGAGCAATGCTCACAGGGCTAAAACCAGAACAACGGCAAATATTGGATCTTGTATACTTTAAAGGGTATACACAAGCAGAAGTAGCCGATGAATTGAATATTCCTCTAGGAACAGTAAAGACAAGAATACGCATGGCTTTGATTCTTTTGCGCTCGATCGTTTAATGTGAATACACATGAATACATAGAATCTGGAGTTTTAGACATGTATATTTCAGGACTTCTTTCTATAGAGGAAATGAGAGATGTTGAGCTAAAGGCATGTCAGAACGCTGAGGTAAAGAAGGAGTTAGAGATGATGCAATCAGCTCTTGAACGTTTCATCTTAAAACATTCACTAGGGCTTAAGCCTGCTATTAAAGAACAAATTCTAAAAGCAATTAACAGCGATTCTGCAACTACAAGTAGTTCAGCAACTCTTTCTTCAGAAAATCACAAACTTTTCGAACAACCGAACAAAAAAACCAATAATAATATTCAGGCACCCATTGTTCATCCAATGGCACCTAAAAAAAATCTTTATCCCTTGTTTGCCGCTGCCAGCATTATTTTATTAGCTGTAATAACGGGGCTTACCCTATATTTTTTCAATCAATACAACCAATCAAAAGAGCAAATTGCTGATTTGAAGGAACAGCAATCAAATGTGGATATGTTGGTTAATAATCTTCAGTCTGAGGTAAAGCGGAATGAAGAAAAGCTTAAGATAGTTACTGATGCTAATATGGTAAAAGTTCCCATGAAAGGTACTGAAAAATCGCCTGAAAGCATGGCAATGGTTTACTGGAATAAGGATACTAAAGCGGTTTATTTTGAAGTTAAGGTATTACCTGCTGCACCTGGAGAGAAGCAATATCAATTGTGGTTTATTGATCCAAAAAGGGGACCTGTAAATGCAGGTATGATTAGTGGAACAACGGGTGAGATGATTAAAATGTTTGATGCACCTGATCCTGCTGCATTCGCTGTTAC
>JACCZZ010000292.1 GCA_013695715.1 Chitinophagales bacterium
GAAAGAGGAGTCAATGCGATATTTTAAGTTAACAGGTGATCGCAAAACTTTGCTCGTGATCGGAGGCAGCCTTGGATCACGAACAATTAATGAGAGCATAAAAATGCGTGTCAATGATATCAAAAAGGAAGGCATTCAGGTGATATGGCAGACAGGCAAAAATTATTTTTCTGAATACGCTGCCGCCCTGAATGAGTCTGATGAGAACATAAAAGTAATGTCCTTCATTGATCGAATGGATCTTGCGTATGCAGCGGCTGATGTTGTAATCTCGAGGGCGGGCGCACTCTCTATTTCAGAATTATGCGTTGCTGGCAAGCCATGCATTCTTGTACCTTCTCCCAATGTAGCTGAGGATCATCAGACAAAAAATGCTATGTCACTTGTCAATAAGGAGGCTGCACTTTATGTGAAGGATGAGGAGGCAGGTAATGTTTTAGTGGCCACAGCTTTAGAATTAATAAATAACGAACCTCTACAGGAGAAACTGCGGTTCAACATTAGAAAATTTGCTAAGCCTTATGCAGATGATGTCATTGCAGCAGAGGTGATTAAATTAATTGATGAGAGTGTTCTAAAACCCCAACATCAGATACATACCGCATTGTAGAAATGAATCTCAAAGACATCCATAAAATCTATTTCATTGGCATCGGGGGCATTGGTATGAGTGCCCTTGCAAAGTATTTTCATTTGCATAGAAGAATTGTTTCAGGATACGACAAATTTCCATCTTCTCTTACCAGTGAAATGATAGATGAAGGAATTCATATTCATTTTGAAGAAAATATAGCTTTAATTCCGAAAGATGCTGATCTGGTGGTTTATACTCCGGCAATTCCTCCCGATCATCAGGAACTGCTCTACTATCAACACCACAATTACAAGGTCATTAAACGTGCGGACCTTCTTGAAGCCGTTACAGAAAATTCCATCACCATTGCTGTAGCGGGCACACATGGTAAAACTACCACAGCCTGCATGGTTGCTCACATCCTTAAATATTCCGGGTTCGACTGTACTGCATTTTTAGGTGGAATTGCAGTCAATTATGATTCTAACTTTTTACAAGGTAAAAACGATGTTGTGGTGGTTGAAGCAGATGAATTTGATCGTTCTTTTCTGAAGTTAAATCCAAATATCGCGATCATTACTTCAAGTGATGCAGACCATCTTGATATCTATAGCACAACAGCAAGTGTAGAAAAATCATTTGCTGATTTCGCCGGAAAAATAAAAAAGGATGGTAAACTGATTACCAAAAGGAATCTGTCCTTTTTAAAATACATTGATAAAACAATAAATATTTCTTCCTATGAAACAGATGGTACAGTGTCAGATTTTTATTCAACCAATCTGCACCTAATAGATGGCACTTACCAATTTACAGTACATACTAACGTAGAAATTCTTGGAAATATTCACCTTCCTGTTGCAGGAAGGCACAATGTGGAAAATGCTATTGCGGCAGCAGCGGTTGCTTATACACTTGGCATTGACAAGGAAAAAATTTGTGAAGCGCTCAGCACTTTTAAAGGAGTTAAGCGCAGGTTTGAATTCATCGTCAATGATGAAAACGCTGTTTACATTGATGATTATGCACATCATCCTGCTGAAATAACTGCATTCCTCAATTCAGTACGCGAAATTTTTCCCAATAGGAGAATTACCTGCATCTTTCAACCTCATCTCTATAGTCGTACAAGAGATTTTGCTGATGAATTCGGCAAGTCATTATCAATCTGTGATGATCTGATGCTTTTGCCCATCTATGCAGCGAGAGAATTGCCCATTGAGGGTATAAGCTCAGATATGCTGCTTAATAAAATATCAACTACACGTAAAGCAGTATGTGAAAAGAATCAATTAATTGGTGAGCTCATAAAGAGAGATCCTGATTTGGTGGTAACGATGGGGGCAGGCGACATTGATCAACTGATACAGCCAATAAAATTTTTTCTAACTGAAAGCACAAAAAAGAAAAAGCAGATAAACGAATACACCTGAACTATTATTTAAACTTAAAATGGGATAATCGAATGAAGAATCTGTGGAACAAAATCAAATACAGCCTTATTGTCATTTTTTGGTTATTGTGTATATGCAGCATTGCTGTGTTGCTTGGGGCATCTATAATTAATCATCAGAATTTATCCTTTAAATCAATTAAGGTAAATATTGATGAAAGCAATGGAATGCTCTTTTTATCGAAGTATGATGTAATTAATTTATTGAAAGATGATCAGATAAATATTGATGATTCGAAGTCATTAGACGAGGTGAATTATAGAAAATTGGAACAGAGGATAGAAAACAATCCTTATGTTGAGAATGCAGAATTATTTGTAGATGCTTCCGGAAACATTCAGATCAATATTAAGCAACGCACACCTATTCTAAGGGTTATTAACAATAAGGGTGTGAGTTATTACATAGATGAACACGCAAGGAAGATGCCTCTCTCCAGTAAATTTACAACACGTATTCCGGTAGCAACAGGAAAGATTAATGCCAGCTCAAAAAATGAAAATACAAATGATTCAGTGACAATAAAAAAGCTTTTTGTGCTTGCTAGTTTCATCAACAGAGATCCATTCCTGACATCACTTACAGAGCAAATCATTGTCAATAACCAAAATGAAATGGAGATTATACCACGGATCGGTAATCATACCATCCTCATAGGTGACACCAGCAATCTTGATGAGAAATTTAAAAAGCTAAAGGTTTTTTATAAAGAAATAGCAACCCTTGGAAGATGGAATGAATACAGCCAGATCAATTTAAAATATGCAAATGAAGTGTACTGCAATAAAAAAGAAGTCTCACAAAATAATATAGGTATCACCGCGAAGTCAAATAATCTAAATACAGGAGTAACTCAGAAGACAATTTCAACTACTAACACAAATTAAATAAGAATGAACTCAGAATTTATTGTTGGACTCGATATAGGCACTACAAAAATTTGCGCTATTGTAGCGCGTAGAAATGAACATGGTAAAATTGAGGTTGTTGGTATAGGTAAATCTGAATCGCTGGGCGTCTCACGTGGTGTAGTCGCTAACATTGATAAAACGGTGGATGCTATAACTAAAGCCGTTAGGGATGCAGAAGATAATTCAGGTGTAGAGATTAGGAATGTCTACGTAGGCATAGCTGGTCAGCACATTAAAAGCTTGCAGCACCGCGGCATACTTGTACGCGACAATATGGATACGGAGATCAGCAAGGAAGATATTCGCCGCCTTGCCGATGACATGAAACGTCTTGTAGTAAATCCTGGTGATCGCATCATTCATGTGCTTCCGCAGGAATATATTGTAGATAATGAGGCTGGCATAAAGGATCCTGTAGGTATGGCCGGTATTCGTCTTGAAGCAAATTTCCACATCATAACAGGGCAGATTAGCGCAGCGCAAAACATTCGTAAATGCGTAGACAAGGCTGGGCTGAACATGGTAGACATGATACTTGAGCCGCTCGCATCTTCTTCGGCCGTGCTGAGTGAAGAGGAGAAAGAGGCTGGGGTTGCCCTTGTAGATGTAGGTGGAGGAACTACTGACATAGCAATATTTCAGGATGGCATAATACGACATACGTATGTGATTCCTTTTGGAGGAAATGTGATAACTGATGATATAAAAGAGGGATGCCTGGTGATGCGTAACCAGGCTGAGATTCTCAAGCTTCGGTTCGGCAGCGCTATTGCTGATGCATCTATGGATAACCAGATTGTCTCTATTCCTGGCTTGAGAGGACGAGATGCAAAAGAAATTTCAGTACGCAATCTTTCAAACATCATAAATGCGAGAATGGAAGAGATTCTTGAACATGTTGATTCTGAGATTAACATTTCCGGGTACAAAAGCAAACTAATTGCCGGAGTAGTAATTACTGGTGGTGGCGCGCAGCTTAAAAACCTCGTACAATTAGTGGAATATATTACAGGTCTTGATGCGCGCATCGGTTTGCCCATTGAACATCTTGCTCCGGTAAAGCTCGATACAGTTAAGCACCCAATGTACTCTACAGGGGTAGGGCTGATCTTAAAAGGATATGAAGATTACGATTACAAACATGAAAGACAAGTTCTGGAGGTAAGTCAGCCTGCAGGAGAAGAAACAGTAGAGGAGAAAAAAGATCGTAAAAAATTCTTTGGGTCTTTTTTTGAAAATGCAAAAAATTTTTTCACCGAAGGAGTAGATGAGCAACTGTGATTACATGGTTTGTTGGTAAAGTGTAGTGAAATTAAATTTTCAATCTGTAGTCAATTAGATGATAAGTATTATAAACAAAATCTAAATTTAAATGACATGTCAATTCAATTCGATCTCCCACAAGAGCAATCATCAATTATTAAAGTGATTGGTGTAGGTGGGGGCGGTGGAAACGCCGTAAACCATATGTTTCGTCAGGGCATAGTAGGAGTGAACTTTGTGGTTGCAAATACTGATAAGCAGGCTTTGGAGATGAGCCCGGTTCCTAATAAGATTCAACTTGGCACCGCTCTTACAGAAGGCCGTGGTGCCGGTATGAATCCCGAAGTAGGGAAACGCTCAGCGCTGGAATCTCATGATGCACTGAAAGCATTCCTGGAGAAAAATACGAAGATGCTCTTCATCACCGCAGGTATGGGAAAAGGAACAGGAACAGGAGCAGCTCCTGTAATTGCTAAGATCGCAAAAGAGATGGGTATTTTAAC
>JACCZZ010000293.1 GCA_013695715.1 Chitinophagales bacterium
GCCTAAAATACAATTCATCTTCAAGCAGGAATACTTCTCTGCCTTTAATTATACAAGGATTATCTTCAAATAATTGATGAGGAAAAACCAGAGATATTTCTTTCCTAGGTCGTAAAGAAGAACACAAAAAATTTCAGGTTGTTTAGATTGCTATCGTGAAGTAATAAGAATAATAAGAAAACTTTTTAGGATGTATCTGGTATTTAGAATATCATAAAATAACTTTATAATGAAGGCCAATACTCCACAAACTAAAGATCACCTGTAATCTTTAACAGCATGTTGGTGGTAGAAAATCCTTCAGCATAGTTCACCAATTCTACTTTCCCTCCGTGCTTTTCTACATATTCCTTTCCAACCACATCTTCTGGTTTATAGTCTCCGCCTTTTACCAGCACATCCGGCTGAATTTTTTCAATCAGCTCATAAGGTGTTTCTTCATCAAACAAAATAACACCGTCTACAAATGCAAAGGAGGCCATTATCAAAGATCTTGAACGCTGATCCTGAATAGGACGGCCCGGCTTCATCTTCGCAATTGAAGCATCAGTATTTAAACCGACAATCAGCACATCACCAAATGATCCGGCGGTGGTAAGTAAATGAATATGTCCCTGATGTATTAGGTCAAAGCAACCATTGGTAAAAACAATCTTTTGATTTTTGAACCGCCATACAGCAAGCATCTTTTTTAATAAAGGCCATTCTACTATTTTCTCTTTTATGCTTTCAGAGTAGTTCATGCTTCTTTCCTTTTTCTGTTAAGAATTGGCAACAGCAATAAAGAAAGGAGCCCAAAAACAAGCATTCCGAAAACCTGTGTTGCATGTGCCAGGATTGCGTAGGCAAGTCCATCATCATTTTCAATTCCAAATACAAATAATGACTGGGTAACTATAGCATGATAAGTTCCAAACCCGCCCTGCACCGGTGCCGCCCATCCGAATCCGCCAAAGACCATAACAGCCAGCCCAGCTACTACACCTAAACCGGAGGTCTGCTGAAAGCTAAAAAAACAGACATAAGACATCATGAAATACATGAACCAGATCAGCACAGTGTAAAGCAGAAATAAATTTCGGTTGTTGAGATTTCCAATGGTTTTAATGCCATCAAGAAAGCCCCTCATCATTTCTTTTACCTTTAAGTAATATCTGGTGTTCTTAATGCGTGTTATGAAAAACCAGCAAGCAAACAGAACAAGAGCAAAAAGGAGAGTGACGAAGAGATAAAATATGATTCCCTGCGAAAACAGCAGACTTAGTTTTACACCAACAGGTTGAAAAACATAGGTGTTTGCCATGCTGCTCATTTTACTATATTCCAGCAACAGAACAATGAACAACAAAAAAAATATAGTAAGCACATCTATAATCCGTTCTACTACCACAGTACCGAAGATCTTGTTCATGGGAGCTTTTTCATAATTCGCTAACATAGCGCTGCGGGATATTTCACCCAGCCTGGGAATGGCAAGGTTTGCAAGATAGCCGACCATAACAGCACCGAAAGTATTTTTTAGTTTGGGATTAAAGCCCAGAGGTTGAATGAGCATATTCCAACGTAACGCCCGGAACACGTTGCTGATGAAACCAAACATCAATGCCAGCAAAGCCCACCACCAGTTGGCATTCACCAGCTTAGATCTAATCTCTTCAAGATCCTGATTTCGTATTACCAGCCAAAACAGAAAGGTTCCCACCAACAGAAAAAAAATTATTCGGGCGGCTGAGAGAAATTTTTGTTTCAATCTCGGGAGGTTAAGCGATTGTGGCCATCCGGAAATATGATAGTCGGCTTAAATGACCTTGCCTCTTCAAAGTCTATTGTACAATAAGATATAACGATTACAATGTCTCCAACTAATCCTTTTCTGGCAGCTGGTCCGTTTAAGCTTATCACCCCTGAGCCTGGTGCACCTCTGATCACATATGTGTTAAGGCGCTCTCCATTGTTCACGTTTACTATCTGCACTTTCTCATTCTCAATTAGATTTGCAGCATCCATCAGTTCCTGGTCAATAGTGATGCTTCCAACATAATCTATGTTTGATTCGGTGACCCGCACTCTATGAATTTTTGATTTTAAAAGCTGAATCGTCATTGCGGGCGCAAAGATATAGTAAGTTAACTGACCATATTTTGCCGGGAGAAGCGCAAATTCGGAATGATGAACCTTCACACTTAAGAGAAATAAATCTACGAGCTGCGCTTGATTAGTTAAGTAAAATATTATCAAGCAGTCTTACCTCACCAACCTTTACTGCAGTTACGCATACTATATGTTCTGCCTCATTCCAGTTATGAATGATTTGAAATGATTTCGCATCACAGAACTCAAGATAATCAACAGCCGTTTCAGGTGCCTGATTAATCATTGAAATGGCATGTACTTGAAGACTTTTCAGCGAAGATTCTTTG
>JACCZZ010000297.1 GCA_013695715.1 Chitinophagales bacterium
AATTCATCCTGATCCGCGCTACCTCCTTCCTGACCCCGTGGAAACTTTACTTGCAGCGGAGCAACTGGTAAAAATGGATTTCATTGTACTACCCTACGTGCATGCAGATGTGGTGTTGTGTAAAAGATTGGAAGACGCAGGTACTGCGGCGGTTATGCCCTTAGGCTCTCTCATCGGTTCAAACAAAGGATTGCAGATGAGAGATATGATTGAAATTATCATTCATGAAAGCAATATTCCTGTGGTAGTAGATGCAGGACTGGGAGTGCCATCACATGCGGCAGCGGCATTGGAGATGGGTGCCGACGCAGTATTGGTAAATACAGCCATTGCTGTTGCCGGCGATCCTGCTCAAATGGCTAGGGCGTTTAAACTCGCTGTCGAAGCTGGTCGCATGGCATTCGAAGCGAAGCAGGGCATTGCTAATTATCTGGCGTCTGCCACCAGCCCGTTAACAGCTTTTTTAGAAGAATGAATTTGAGACTGATTATTCACATGAACAGAAGACTGCTTTTACTGCTTGTTATTCTCTGTTACTTAGGTTTAAAATGTGCAAATGCCCAGGAAACGCTATGGTGTCTGAAAGGTGCGCAATGGCATTACCAGGCTGGTACGTTTGCTGTTACTGGTTATACTGAAGTAAAGTATGTTTCCGATACAGTTGTTGATGGGATTAATTGCAAAAAATTGATTGAGTGTGTGCAGACTATGAACTGGCCCGACAGTTCTCTTAATCCCCTAGATTGCGGTAAATCTCATTTTACCTATCAATCTAATGGGGTTATTTATGCTTATGGTTATAACGATGCTTATGGAAATAGCTTTTGGGACACCTTGTTCAACTTTAACGCAGTACCTGCTCAGTCGTGGCATCTTTTTTTAGCAGATGCAGATGAATTTGTTGAGGTAATAGATACCGGACATCAAATCGTTCAAAACACAAATCTTAAATGGTTAGCGGTTACATACCCTAATAGCGTTCAGTATTTTATTGTAGACACCATCTTTGAACGGCTCGGATGCGTAACTTATAACTATCCCTTTTCCCCTTCTGTCTTATCAACAGACCCTGAAATCTATAATTTTTGCAATTATTCCGATAGCCTATTTTCAAACTGGAATAATCCTGATATCTACTGCACATTTCTACCAACAGGAATTTCTCAGCCGAATGACGAGGAAATTTTTAACATAAGCCCAAATCCTGTTTTTGACGAATTTACTCTAAGTACTGTTGAACAAGGACTTTGCTTTATTGCAGACCAAACGGGAAAAATAATTGAAATAACAAAAATTATGGACAGTAAAACAAAAATTTCGACTAAAAATTTGCCGTCCGGAATTTACTTCATCAGCTTTAAAACCGACCAACTTCAATATATATCTAAACTTATTATTCAACATTAAAATGTCACTTCATTTTTCTACAGCAGTCAATCGGCATATGTTTACTAAAAGCTGGTTTCGTAGTTGAAATTTTAAAATTCAAAGAATGATTAATACAGTGAATAAAAATGCATACATTTACATTCACATGAAAATAAGCCTGCTTTTACTACTTCTTATTCTCTGCCACTTAGGCTTCAAATGCGCAAATGCTCAGGGAATGGTATGGTGCCCTAAAGGTGCACAATGGCATTATGGTTATAACTCATTTTCAGTTACAGGATTTGTAGAGTTATCGTACAACAGCGATACCATCGTTGATGGCGAGCCTTGTAAGAAACTCATTGAACAGGTAAACTATGTTGATCAGATATCCGGAAATGAGGGAGGATATACTATGTACCGTTATACATATGAGTCGGACAGTATCATATATGGTTATAACAATGCTTTTGGTTCCAGTTTTTGGGACACCCTATTTAATTTTAAAGCTGGACCTGGCGACAAATGGCATCTATATCTCGGCGCACCAAATGAATACGTAGAAGTTGAGGATACGGGTCATCAAATGATTCAGAGTTTGAATTTAAAGTGGATGACTGTTACATATTATCCAAATAGCGGGATGATTATAACCGATACTATTTTTGAAAGAATTGGATGTATTGGGTTTAATTATCCTTTTGAAACATCGGTGTTTGGGACTGATGGTCCACTAGTAGGATTTTGTAACTACTCCGATAGCCTATTTTCAGATTGGAATAATCCTGATATCTACTGCACTTTTTTACCAACAGGAATTTCTCAGCCGAATGACGAGGAAATTTTTAACATAAGCCCAAATCCTGTTTTTGACGAAATTACTTTAAGTACTGCTGAACAAGGACTTTGCTTTATTGCAGACCAAACGGGAAAAATAATTGAAACAATAAAAATTATGGACAGTAAAACAAAAATTTCGACTAAAAATTTGCAGTCTGGAATTTACATTATCAGCTTTAAAACTGACAAACTTCAATATATATCTAAACTTTTTATTCAATATTAAAAATGTCATTTAGGAAAGTCTTTGATTGTTTTAACTGGAATGATATTTCGCAATCCATCTATTCCAAAACAGAGAAAGATGTGGTAGGGGCCTTAAATAATTCCGGTAATGCTACTCTTGAAGATTTCTTAGCCCTAATCTCTCCTGCTGCCGAAAAATACCTGGAACAAATGGCGCAGCTCAGTCATAAGATCACTGAGAGGCGTTTTGGCAAAGTGATACAGATGTATATCCCAATGTATCTATCGAATGAATGCCAAAACATTTGCACATACTGCGGCTTCAGCTATGAAAATAAGTTGGAGAGAATCACATTGAGTGAAGATCAAATTCTTCAGGAGGTTAGGGTTATTAAAAACCTAGGCTACGATCACATTCTGCTTGTGAGTGGTGAAGCAAATAAAACAGTAGGTGTTGAATATTTTGAAAAGGTGATCAGGTTGATCCGTCCATTATTTTCAAACATTATGCTCGAAGTGCAGCCGTTAAACACTGACCAATATATTCGATTAATTGAAGCAGGGGTGAATACAGTTCTGGTTTACCAGGAAACTTATCACGAACAGAATTATAAGACTTATCACCCAAAAGGAAAGAAGAGTAATTTCAATTATCGCATCGAAACACCTGATCGTTTAGGAAAGGCAGATGTACATCGAATCGGTCTTGGAGTATTACTTGGATTGGAAGACTGGCGGGTGGATTCATTCTTCACTGCCTTGCATCTTCATTACCTCGAAAAGAAATATTGGAAAACAAAATATTCGATCTCTTTCCCGCGACTCCGTCCGGCGTCGGGATGTCAGCAACCGAATCATCCTGTGAGTGACAAACAGCTTGTGCAATTGATCTGCGCCTATCGCATATTTAATGAGAATGTTGAGCTTTCTCTTTCAACGCGTGAGTCACCAAAATTTCGGGATCATATAATGAAACTGGGCATCACTTCCATGAGTGCGGGATCTAAAACCGATCCTGGTGGTTATTCAACCAACCTGCATGCGCTGGAGCAATTCGAAATTGCTGATGAGCGCTCACCTAAGGAAGTTGCATCTATGATTGAGGCACAAGGCTATGAACCTGTGTGGAAGGATTGGGATCGTGCTTTTTAAAAAGATTTTTAGGAAAGATGAGTGCATTAAACGAAAAAGAGAAGGAACGGTATTCCCGTCAGCTTCTGCTTCCTGAACTTGGTGA
>JACCZZ010000301.1 GCA_013695715.1 Chitinophagales bacterium
ATTCCCCAGTCTCCGTCTCCTGCCACATGGCAACCAATGCGCCCGATGCCATATGCAAGGATCAACCCGGGAGCGGCCGCGTCCACCATATGCAGCAGGGGAATCTTGTTGCGATAAGCAAAATATAATACTCCAATAGCTCCAAAGATCAATCCACCATAAAAGGCCAAACCGCTAAAGGAGAAAATTGTTCCTATCGGATCTTCTACTAATGAATCGAGGTGCTCAAGGCTGTCAAAAATTTTTGCACCAAGCAACCCGCTCACAGCGGCGATGATGGTAATGTCGCCAACCATCTGGCGCGGCCATACGAGCATTGTTTTTTCCTCAGGTTTCGATAAGCGCTGCTTTTCTTTTTCCCTGTATTTAAGATATACCATCAACGCTGCAACAATAACTCCCCCAGCTAAATTGCCGCGAGATGACAAGATAAATTCCTGTGGATTATCGGTGAAACCTTTTAAATCCAGGAAAATCTCAATAAGCTTAAATCCAAGGATGAATCCGGTAACTCCATTTACCAAAAGATCGGAAATGCTGGCGGGGGTACCAACAATTGTTTTCTTTGCTACAGCCTGCAGCAAACCCCGCTTTTCCTTTCTTCTCAATTCAAGATACACTGTATAAGCACCGGCGAGAAAAGACATCGCCATCATAAACCCAAAGCTCTGAAAAGCAAAGAGTATAGTAAAAGGGCCGCTTAGCCTGATATTAAAAAGATCTTCAAATAAGTATCCTAAGTTAGGGTACATTCAGTATGTTTATATCAATGGAAAGCAGATCGCTTATAACCATGTTCAGCATGTAAGGATAGAAATATTCTCAATGTATCTGTTTTCTACCGGTAAAACTACCTCTCCGTGTACCATAGTACCATTTGATTGCAACATTCGAACCGCGTGTATTTCACCCTGCAGGGATATCTCAGAAGAGGCAGTTACCTGTATGTAGTTGTCAGTAAATCCTTTCACAGTTCCATTGGTTGCATCTGCCTCAAACAATACCTTCCTGTGTTTTCCTAAATGTAATTGATAAAAAGCCTCACGTTTCTTACCAGAAAGAATGCGAAGCATTTTATTTCTTTCGTGCCTTATTTTTTTTGGAACTACATTTTTCATAGATGAAGCATCAGTTTCATCCCGTTCAGAATAGGTAAATACATGAAGATAACTGACGTCAAGTTTTCGAAGAAATTCGTAAGTATTTAAAAATTCTTCTTCAGTTTCCCCTGGAAATCCTGCAATAACATCAGCGCCTATACAGCAATGAGGCATCAAATCTTTTATATGGCTTATCCTTTCTGCATACTGCTGTGAAAGATATCTTCTTTTCATCAGCTTTAATATATGATCAGAACCGGATTGCAATGGTATGTGAAAGTGAGGCATGAAACGTTTAGATGCAGCTACAAAAGTTATAATTTCATCTTTAAGCAAATTCGGTTCTATTGATGAAATTCGAAATCGCTTTATACCAGTCACCTCATCGAGGCATTGAAGCAGTTCCAAAAAAGATTCATCTCTCGTTCCTTTCGCAGCATCAGAAATGCCAAAATCACCAATGTTAACGCCGGTAAGCACAATTTCTTTAATCCCTGAATCTGCAAGCAAAGCTGCCTGTTTAAGAACGTTTGTGATGGTATCACTTCTGCTTCTTCCCCTTGCCATCGGAATGGTGCAGTAAGTACAACTATAATTACAACCATCCTGTATTTTTAAAAAGGCTCGTGTACGCTCTCCAAGAGAGTAACTGCTCTCGAAAATGTTTAGCTCGTTTACATCACAGGAATAAACAAGGGATGTTCCGGTGGGTTGCTTTTTTTGAGATAATAATTTTAAATAGTGTGTCAGGTTAAATTTTTCCTTTGCGCCTAAGACAAGGTCAACACCCTCTATCATTGAAATTTCGTATGGCTTTAATTGCGCATAACATCCCATAACAATGATTTGAGCCTGGGGCGAAAGGCGCAACGCTTTGCGTACTATGTGAGCACATTCTTTGTCTGCATTTTCTGTTACAGAACAGGTATTGATTACATAGACATCAGCGGCGTCGTCAAAGCTTACCTTTTGATATCCTGAATCTTCAGCCATTCGGCTGATGGAAGAAGTTTCTGCAAAATTGAGTTTACAGCCAAGAGTATGGAAGGCAATCGTGCGTGGCGGAAGCATGTGGCAAAAATATAGAAATGCATGGCAAAGCTCCTTTCCCTTTACTTATTTTTGCGCGCATTTAAAAAGAATGAAATCATGATCAGGATAGGAGTGCTCGGCACAGGGCACTTGGGTAAGATTCATCTGAAGCTTATCCGCGAGATCAAAGAATTTGATTTAATCGGTTTTTTTGACCCAAATGATGATCATGCTGCACAAGCAGAAAAGGAGTTTGGGTTAAAAAGGTTTACTGATCTGAATGAGCTATTAGATGCGGTAGATGCGGTGGATATTGTTACAAACACAATATCGCACTATGAGTGTGCTGTGAATGCCATCAGGAAATCCAAGCATATTTTTGTTGAGAAGCCTTTGGCCAATACTTTAGATGAGGCTCGTGAAATGATTGGTCTTGCTGAAGAGGCGCGAATTAAGGCACAGGTTGGCCATGTGGAGCGTTTCAATCCCGCTTTTTTAGCCATTAAACCTTATTTTTTAAATCCAATGTTTATTGAAACTCACCGGCTGGGGATTTTCAATCCGCGTGGCACTGATGTGCCTGTTGTGCTCGATCTGATGATACACGATATAGACATTATATTAAATGTGGTGAAGTCATCAGTTAAGAAGATCAGCGCGAGTGGCGTAGCAATTATTTCGAATTCGCCTGACATTGCTAATGCACGTATTGAATTCGACAATGGCTGCGTTGCAAACATTACAGCCAGCCGCATCTCATTAAAGCAGATGCGCAAGATGCGTATGTTTCAGCGCGATGGTTACATCAGCATTGATTTTCTTGACAAGAAAGCAGAAATCATCCGGTTATCTGGCAAGCGCGACAGTGTTAATCCATTCTCTATAGAACTTAATACAGGCGGACAGGCAACTAAAGTGATAAATTTTGAAAGGCCAGAGATTAAGCCTATAAATTCCATTAAAATGGAGTTAGAGCTCTTTTATGATGCAATTACAAAAGATAAAGAACCCCCTGTTACCCTAACAGACGGATACAATGCTATGAATATTGCCCATCAAATAATTGAAAAAATAGAACGTGCTCCATCATAACATATCCTCAAAGTAATTGTAGCAGCCATCCGTTAGTAAAATTTGAATTTTTTTATCTTATAATAATCTCTTTGATGAAGCGTTTGCGTTTACAGCTTATTAACGTTTATCATGTGATAACTTCTACTTTCAGCAATCAATATCTATGGATTGGCTTGATATTAACAAGCATAGCATCATGTGGAATTATCAACCCTGCTGAAGAAATTCCCGCATATCTTAAGGTTGATTCAGTTACTTTTTCGGCATTAGAATTTCAAGGCACCTCTTCTCAAAAGATCACAGATATTTGGCTTGATATAAATGGTGGTATACAGGGAGTCTATGAAATACCGGTTACCTTTCCCGTATTAGACTCCGGCCAGATCAAAGCTGTTATTAGCGCAGGAATCATGAATAATGGCATCGCTGCTACCCGGGTGATATATCCATTTTTCTTCCCCGACACTCTTACGTTAGATCTGGATGAAAAAGAGATTTATCCTCTCTTGCCCCACTTCACCTATAGACCGGTAACAAAGTTTTCTTTTATTGAAGATTTTGAGGCAGGCAACATCTTGTCGCAAATTTCAGGCGATTCTAATCTTGTTAGAATTAATGATCCCTCTCAGGTTTTTGAAGGCAGCTATTCCGGCTATATATATCTTAATAAAGAACACAATTTATATGAGGGACGCACATCTAATATTTACACCATCCCAAAAGGAAGCCCTGTTTATCTTGAAATGAATTACAAGTGTGACCAGCCTTTTGAGATTGGCTTGTTTGTTACCCTGCCTGGAATTGGAAGCATCTCCCTTTACAAGTGGGTCATTAATACAAAAGAAAACTGGAATAAAATTTACTTAGAGATGGGCAGTGAACTTATTGCTCTACAAGCTGATCAGATGCAGGTGCAGGTACGGGCAGAATTCGATACTACCAGATTGGAGTCACATGTCTACCTGGACAACCTAAAACTGGTAAATTATTAATTCCTTATGCAGGAAAGAGCAACACGAACTGGTATTTTAACATATGCTTGGGTTGACTATATAACAGCAGTTCTTTCCTGGGCTACCTTCTTCACATTGAGGAAAATATTCATCGATCAGTACCCGCTTTCTGATTTTCCAGGATTCTTGAATGATAAGAGCTTTATACAGGGAATAATTCTTATTCCTGTTGGATGGTTGCTATTGTATTATCTCACAGGCACGTACACCAATATTTATCTTAAATCACGAGCCAGTGAAATAACCAAGACGTTTTTTATTTCTATAATCGGTGCTATAATTCTATTTTTCACAGTACTTCTTGATGATCGGGTTAGAGGATATCGTGATTATTATGAGTCGGTGGCTATCCTGCTGTTTGTTCATTACGCTTTTACTATTATAGCACGTTTACTGGTATTGAACAGAGCTAAGTTACGAATGCGCAAAGGCAACGTATATTTTCCCACCCTCCTAATTGGTGGAAATAAAAGAGCTATTGAGGTGCACAACGAAATTAACGGAAAGGGAAAGTCACAGGGTTACCACTTCATAGGCTTCATTGATACGAATGGAAATGGCAACGGACTTTCTGATCATTTACCTAAGTTGGGGAGGCTGCACAATTTGGAGGAGATTATTCATAACAATAAAGTGCAGCAGGCTATTGTGGCAATAGAATCATCAGAGCACCATCAGCTTAAAGAAATTCTAAATCAACTGGCTGATCGTAATGTAATCATTAAGATTGTGCCCGACATGTACGATATAATCTCGGGGTCGGTTCGCATGAATCACCTGCTCGGGGCCTCCTTCATTGAAATATATCCTCAACTAATGTCCAAATGGCAATATATTTTCAAGCGTATTATAGATCTGGTAGTTTCTGTTTTGGTGCTTATAATACTTTCGCCTCTCTATCTCTTTGTTGCTATAAAAGTTAAGCTTTCATCACCCGGACCCATAGTCTATTCACAAGAGCGGATAGGCCTTCATGGAAAGCCCTTTAGAATTTACAAGTTCAGAAGCATGTATGTAGGGGCTGAAACAAATGGGCCACAGCTCTCATCATATGAGGATCCTCGCATAACCCCGTGGGGGAAAGTGATGCGTAAATGGAGGCTCGATGAGCTGCCGCAGTTTCTGAATGTGCTGAAAGGTGAAATGAGTATTGTAGGTCCCCGTCCTGAGCGCAAATACTATATTGAGAAAATTCTGGAACAAACCACAGATTACAAGCATTTGCACAGAGTGCAACCAGGTATTACATCACTTGGAATGGTAAAGTTCGGCTATGCTGAAAATCTGAATCAGATGATTTCACGTATGAAATATGACCTGCTTTATATTGAAAATATGTCGCTGATGCTTGATCTTAGAGTTTTGCTTTATACACTTAGAACCATATTGCAGGGCAGAGGGAAATAAGATAATGTGAGTGCAATTTATTTTTATGATTTGCTTGATTAACTATCAATCTATAAAGCTTTCTTTTTTTATAAGTCAGCAAGTGAAATTTCAAATAATTGCCAATCACCCTGTTCAGCGATTTTTTTACCGGATTTTTTTGAGGTGAAATCCTTTCCGCTTTTTAAAACAGAAAATGCAGGTTCACGGGTATTGATAGGTACACCGCGTGGGTTACCTTCATCATCATAAAAATGTTTGTTATAAACTACTAATATCGGCTTATCATTCATCTGCTTTTTTAATTCAATATCAGCATGTGGCTGAAGGAATGTACTGAAAATATTTGCAGTAAAAATCGGTGGTGTTCGACCCAGAGATGAATTCATTAATGGCAAATGATTTAGAAGGGAAAAGCAATAGATGCTTCTCGCAAAATCATCATTCGGATCTAGTGTAATTGTATAATCTTCAGTTCCAACACAGAAATATGGAATAGCCAATATAGCCTGATATTTATCTGCATCAATATTATTGCTTAGTGACTTCATGTCATTATAAATGGTTCCGGATTGGTAATGATTAGTAACCTGCTGTTTATGAAAATTTCTTGAATATTGAATTGAATCACCCGTGTCGAGTAATAAGAAGGCTACTAAAATGAATGCTGCAATTCTTAAGCTGATCTCTTTATAGTTTATAATAAAATGAGCAAGAATGATAAAAGAAAAGAAGTTTATTAACCAGAAAAAGGTCCATGCAAATCGGTTTAAGGCACGGAACTGTGTTACCATCAGCGTAAACCTATGCAGATATTTAAAAGGATTAAATAGGTTCACAAATTTGATGTTGTTATTTAGCATGTATTCTTCGCCAAGAGAAATAGAAAGCAAAATTAAAGAGCTTATCAATAAAAAAAGGAGAAGGTTACCATTGATATTTTTAAGTATCAATCTCTTAAGATTAACAGCATATTGAGAACGGAAGATGGCAAGCAGTAGTAAAATTACTATCATATACAAAGCAAAGCTTCCTAAATAATTGGCATTTCCATCCGGTAAAGGAGTAGCACTGCGAAACAGGAACGGAACATGTAAAAAGTCGTATTCAGAAAAAAGGCTTGAGAAGTTCAGCTTCCAGTTGATCCAGCCATATCCCTCTGCATTCTTATTGCGGATTGAATAGAAAGAATCTGTGGTTCGGAATATTGTCAGGCAAATACCAAATGATATGATGAGGTAAGAAAAACCGCTAATCCAGATTTTTAAAAATGACCGTCGGTTATAAATTTCATTCAACCCCCAGATAGTAAAAAAAGAAGCCGCAAACATTCCTAAAATTGCCATGTAGTACACATGAACAAAGCAGGAGCTAACCGTTAATAAGATCAGCAATGAAAGTAAAAAGTAAAACTTAGTGGTGCTTACATGCTTATACATTAACATGACTATATAAATACCACATACTATTATTACCGACATTGATAAATTGATATCGCCTGAGTTTAATCTAACAGTCTGTGGATTAAACCACGGGAGACAAAGCGCTCCAAGCCATGGTATCCATGGAACGGTGACAATCATTGCGAGTACCCGGTAAATTATTATAGAAGTTAAAGGGATTGAAGACAGTATGAAGGCATTATAAACAAACAGACTAAATGGAGTAATATCAATAATATAATGAGAAAAGATTTTTCCAAACCATGCAATTAAGGGAGTGCAGTCGGTATAAAATATAAAATCGCCATAAGGATAATTTAGCCCCCAAAATTTGAACAATCCTTCGGAGAAATCCTGGTCAAGAAAATAGAGATAAGCGTAGATATTTCTTGCCTGGTCAAACCTGTCATAAAGCAAATATTGAGAAGGATAAACTAAGGGGTAATAAAATGCATAGAAAGTTATTGCGCAGGTTATAAGAAGCAATAAGGGGAGGGGATATTTCGATATACCCAAATTGATTTTTTGGTATATTGGATTTAACTTCCATTGCATATGATTCTTTTAGTGAATCACAAAATAAACGTTATATGCAGGAATGGCATTCCGGCTATTCAATTCTTGAGAAGAATTAAGTGAATTTTTATTACTCAGAGGTAAATATATTATGGTAGCTACTCCCTCAGGATCCAGAATTTGGTAGCATTATGATCTTAAGAAAGTAGAAATAAAAATAGCAGATAGGAAATGGTCTACTTAATTTTTTGGTCCTCTCATAATCAGGTTACCCTGATCATCAAAAATGTATTGCATGGCTTTACCTGATTTCTTCACATCAGCAGAGTATTGGGTGCCCTTTGCTTTGGTTTCAGATTTATAATATTTACTCACCTTATCTGCATTCTTTGAATCATTCAGAAAGGTTACAGCGGCAGCAGGAAATTCTTCAACAGTTATTTCACAATCTGTGCTTACCCATCCGCCGGACGCAAGAAAAATAGCGTTGCATTTCAAGTCCTCATTATTAAAATTTGCTTCTACAAATCCAGGATCAGACTGTTTCCACACCACACCTTTAGCCTCCGGATATTTCTCCTGCATCTTCTTTTTCACCACTTGTGGAACTAAAGATGCATTAATGGTTTGTGCAGATGCAATGGAATACGAAAGAATAAGAAATAAGATGGAGAGAAATATTTTCATTGATAAGTATTATTATTGAATGAAAGATGGATTACAAAACATAATCCAGTTTCTATGAATTTTTTTCGACAAGGCTAATTAAACATCAAGCCTTGCATATTTTGCATGTTTTTCTATAAAATCTCTGCGGGGAGGCACATCATCACCCATAAGCATTGAAAAAATATGATCTGCTTCAGCAGCGCTCTCAATGGTTACCTGCCACAATGTGCGGGTATCAGGATTCATAGTGGTTTCCCACAACTGTTCTGCATTCATCTCACCAAGACCTTTATATCGTTGAATTCCGACTGAATCATCCTTGCCTCCACCAAGTTCCTTCACGGCTGCCTTCCGTTCTTCCTCATCCCAGCAATAGCGTTGCTCTTTTCCTTTTTTCACAAGATAAAGTGGCGGGGCGGCGATATAGATATGACCCATTTTTATGAGATTTTCCATATACCTGAAAAAGAAAGTAAGGATAAGGGTAGTGATATGGCTGCCATCAACATCGGCATCCGTCATAATCACTACCTTATGATAGCGGAGCTTTTCAATATTCAGAGCTTTGTCATCTTCAGGAGTTCCGATGCTTACGCCGAGGGCGGTAAACATGTTTTTTATCTCCTCATTGTCGTATATCTTATGTTCCATTGCCTTTTCCACATTAAGAATCTTTCCCCTTAATGGAAGAATGGCCTGAAAGCGGCGGTTCCGGCCTTGCTTTGCTGTTCCACCGGCGGAATCTCCCTCAACAAGAAAAATCTCACATGCTTCAGGATCGCTGTCAGAGCAATCGGCAAGCTTTCCAGGAAGCCCAGAGCCGGTAAGGCCATTTTTACGCTGTACGAGCTCCCGTGCTTTTCGTGCAGCATTGCGCGCAGTAGCAGTAAGAACCACCTTGTTTATAATGATCTTGGCCTCGCGTGGATGTTCTTCTAGGTAGTTCGTGAGCATTTCTCCTACGCTCGTATCTACCACGCCTACTACTTCGGAATTACCCAGCTTCGACTTTGTCTGTCCCTCAAACTGAGGCTCGGGCACTTTTACTGATATTACTGCGGTAAGACCTTCCCGGAAATCATCGCCGGTTATTTCAAAATCAATCTTTCCAAACAGATTGTTTTTTTCGCCGTAAGATTTAAAAACCCTTGTGATGGCTCTTCTAAAACCTGATACGTGTGTGCCTCCCTCTAAAGTATTGATGTTGTTGACGTAGGAATGCACATTCTCATTGTAGGCAGTATTGTATTGCATTGCAATCTCCACAATTACCTGGTCGCGTGCACCTTCCACAACAATAGGTTCAGGAATGAGCGGCTCACGGGTGCCATCCAGATATTGAACGAATTCTTTCAACCCACCCTGAGAAAGAAAAACCTCTGTGATATGGTTGCCGTTTTCATCCCGCTCTCTTTTGTCAGTCAGTGAGAGTTTAATCCCTTTATTCAGGAAGCAAAGCTCCTTTAGACGGGCAGCGATGGTTTCCGATTTATACTCTGTGGTTTTGAAGATGGTATCATCAGGCAGGAAGGTGACGTCTGTGCCTGTGCGATCGGTTTTGCCAACCACCTTCACAGAATACATCGGTTTGCCCTGCTGATATTCCTGCATGTATATTTTACCTTCACGATAGACCACCGCTTTAAGATGAGTTGAAAGGGCATTCACACATGAAACACCTACGCCATGTAACCCACCGGATACTTTATATGTGTCTTTGTTAAATTTCCCGCCGGCATGAAGCACTGTCATCACCACCTCCAAAGCAGACCTTCCTTCTTTCTTGTGTATTTCTGTAGGTATACCACGGCCATCGTCTGTTACAGTAACTGAATTATCCTCATTGATGAAGACATCAATGTTTTTACAATGCCCTGCCAAGGCTTCGTCTATCGAGTTATCTACAACCTCATAAACCAGATGATGCAGCCCACGGGTGCTGATGTCGCCAATGTACATGGCAGGTCGCTTCCGAACGGCTTCAAGCCCCTCTAAAACCTGGATGTTATCCGCAGTGTAATCGTTCTTTTTCTTAGGTGATTTTACTTCTTGCTTTACTTCTTCAGTAATCAATGTTTTGGAGTATTTATGCTATGAAGATTTAATGACGTAAAGGTACTCTTTAATATGCTGAAAACGTAAGATTTTCGGCTGTTCGCGGCTTATCTTATAAACAATAAATTGTGTAGAAATCCAGTGTTAACTATTTTATGAAAGGCCTTAGATCTGGTATAAACATGGCATTATTTTTAAGTAAAACCAGTACTATTTCAGCCTTTCAAACCTTAATCAGAATAGTTATAAAATTCCAATAGATGAAAAAAATTCCCCAAGCTTTAGTTTGTCTCCCTTTTCAGTTCTTGTCATTTCCTTTTCTCCTTACAATGTTTATTATGGCGGCTACAGTTAACCCACTTATGGCGCAAAAAGATAAGCCTGTGGCACCTGAACTTCCCAGAAATGATGATGATAGCCTGGTTTATTATATGGAAGTTATTCCCATTGATGACGCAGATAACATTGAGCTTTTCAAGCGTGCCCGAATATGGATCAACGATTACTATAAAAATCCTGGAAGCATAATCGAAGAGTTGGATTCAGTAAATGGGAAAATAGTTCTGAAGCCTCAATTCCCAACCTACCGGACACTTAAAAACGAGGTGAAGGCCCAATCGGCAATAGTCAGATATACCCTCGTGCTCGGATTTAAAGATGGAAAGTACCGGTATGAAATCAAAGACCTGAATCTAAAAGCTGAAAGTTATTTTCCAATTGAAAAATTATTCAATGAGAAAGAGGTCAACTCTGATAACATTGCAGACAACTTCAATACCTTAAAGGAAACAGATATCGTACTTCGCTCCCTCATCAACAATCTCAAAGAAACAATGAAAGAGCCGAGCGTGAAAGTGAAAAAAGATGAATGGTAGCAATTGGGCTTTTCTTTAACAAAGCTTAACCTTACAATACTCCATACATTTTAGAATAAATTGTATATTTGATAAGATAGTAGATGTTGACAACGTACTTATTAAAATTGAAGCCGTGCGTGAGCCTGCGATTGCCTGGCGGAGCCGTTTGGCAATCGCGATTCTTTTGGTCACTTTTCTTCTAAAGAAAAGTGACAAATAAAGAATTAGATGCTTACTCAGCTTTGGGCCTAAATTTAAAAATAGACTGGTTATTTTCAAGTTTTTTAACTGCAATAAAAACTTACCCATTAACCCTCACATTCCAAAATTTATCCATCAGCATCCGATTCCCAGTTGGTGACAATTGTATATAGTCAATCTTATTATTCTTAGCTGTGGTTATAGTTCAGATAGACAAAAGCTATGGTCATCCCAACAATAAAAAGGAGTAAACATCCAACAGCAAACCAAAGTTTTTTCATGAGGACTTGTTTATATGGAGGCAAAGATAACACGGTGATGCAATTATCAATATTCTTCAAGGTAAAGATATCTGTAAACCTACCTAATAAGCTATCGCAGATCTCCTGCTATCTTGCAAAGCTTACTCCTTTAGATAACTTTGCCGAAATTTATTTCAGGCAATGGAAATTCTTTCTACCCGCATTCTTCGAATTATTTTTTCACTTGCCTTATCAGGAATATTTCTATCAGGATGCTCAAACTATGGTCTTGACGTTGTTAAGGTAGATAAGGACTTCTTCATGCTACCTGGTGAAGGAGGCAACAGCGGTGTAATCATTGGCGATTCAGTAGTTCTTGTGATTGACACAAAAATGAAGCAGGGGGCAGAGCGTTTTCACCGCTGGGTTGAAGATCGGGCAAAAAACAAACGTATAGTTATTGTAAATACCCATATACATAAAGATCATACAGGGGGCAATCATTATTATGAAGATATAGAGATAATCGCAGGCGATTATGGCACCCAATTCTGGCTTGCAAACAATACCAGAGAAGACATGCCTAACCGCTGGCTTTCAGATACTATGGAGGTTAATTTGGGAAATGAAACTGCGATCATCGAAAACATAGGACAGGCGCATACATTTGATGATGTAATTGTATATCTGGAAAATAGGAAAGTGGTTTTTGCAGGTGACATCGTTTTGAACGGATATCATCCCTATCTTGATGAAAGCTCAGGCTCGAATGTAGAGGATTATATAGCTGCTATGGATCATATTACAGAGAAGTATGTTATTAAAACGGTGGTGCCTGGCCACGGCGAATTAGGTACTTCACAACTTATTCAGAACTTTCGTCAGTATTTTGTTGATTTAAAAGCCGCATCGGAAGACATTGATCAAACAGATGTGATGCGGAAAAAATATGCTAAGTATTTAAATCTTCCTGTAAACAAGGCCGGCTTCGACCAGACTATCAAGTTCATCAGGAGCAATGCCTCGCTGAGGAA